>JAFGTK010000295.1 GCA_016934135.1 Deltaproteobacteria bacterium
GAGAGAAGATCTGCAAGCGTGGGCCAGTACTTCATGGCCCAGGGGATAGACCGCATGCGGGTGATGACGGCCGGATACGGCGAAACCCACCCCATTGCCGACAATACAACTCCGCAGGGCAGAGAGCTCAACCGCAGGGTGGAACTTACCCTTGTACCGCTTACACAGGGCTAAAAATGATGGTTTAGCAAAAAGTCATATCCACCCCTGCCCTCTCCTTTAAAAGGAGAGGGAGTATTCCCGACTTTTTGCGACATCATCAGGAATTATTGCTAAACCACCATCCAATGTGGGGTTAAGGCCTTTACCTGTTTACCGGTGCGAACTCCACCCTTCTGTTCAAAGTCCTTCCTTCCCGGGTATCGTTGTCTGCTACAGGCATGGAAGAACCGTATCCCTTAGAAGTAAGCCGTTCAGGAGCTATCCCCTTGCTTACAAGGTAATCCAGCACAGCTCTGGCACGGCTCTCGGACAGTGCATTGTTGACATTCACCGGCCCGGTGCTGTCTGTGTGGCCCTGGATTTCTATATTCATATCCGGCTTGTCTTCAAGGAACCTAGCAACGTTATCCAATACAGGATATGAATCCGTCTTTATAGTTGCCTTTCCAACATCGAACTGGATGTTTCTGAAAACATAGGTCCCTCTTTCTGTTACTTCGGCGCCCATGGATTCGGCGCTGGCACATCCGTTTTTATCCACAGGCGTTCCTGCGGGTGTATCCGGACACTTGTCAAGGTAATCGAGAACCCCGTCCCCGTCACTGTCCTTCGGGCAGCCTGATTTGCTCACAGCCGCACCTGCAGGCGTGGCTGGGCATTTGTCGAGATAATCCGGCACGCCGTCGCCGTCACTGTCAAGGGGGCATCCTGAACGGTCGACAGATACATTCTTCGGGGTATCAGGGCATTTGTCGTTCTTGTCCGGCACGCCGTCCCCGTCGCTGTCTGTCTCGGACAGTACGGCATGTTCTCTGCCTTCAGCACGCTGAGCGCCCCCGCCGAACGGAAACAGCAGGCCAAGGGTATATCTGAGGTTATGGTTTGTTTTGCCGAAAGAGACAATGTGCCGCACATCTGCGCGCAGGGCAACAGACTCTCCCACGAAATATTTCAGGCCTGCCCCGTAGTTCATCAGTATATCCGTATCGTTGCTGTGCAGAAAGCTGTCATAATCTATGCTGATTGCTCCGATTCCTGCCGCCAGATATGGTACGAGCTTCTTCTCCGGGGTGAAATGATATAAACCGTCTATATGATACACAAGGGCCGATGCATCGAACCGCAGGTCATCCTCGGTATCCATGGTGTTGAACATTGCCTCAATGCCCAGATTTTCGTTAATGTTGTATCCCAGGCCGATACCTACAGTCAGTTCGGAATCAAGATCCTGATCCGGGTCGAACGTGTAGCCTCCAAAGAAAAATGTCAGTCCCATGCTGCCGGCCTTATTTTCCGCCATTGACTGCCCTGGATATATGGTCATGAATATGGCCAGGAACAGCAATATCAGTTTCGTATGCCTCCACATTTTTACCTCCTTATCAATTTTAATCAACAACCATGGATTTAATTTAATGAGAACTGTGTCATTATCAAGCACAGAACAGTCTCAATAATATATTAACCCATGAGGTTATTGCAAAACTCTCGGACTGTCATTCCCGCGGAGGCTTCGAATCCAGTGAATACAGAGACTTCTGGGTCCCCGCCTTCGCGGGGACGACATGATTGTAGTAATTTTGCAATTGGCTCCCATGTCTTGCCGTAAATGCTTGCTTTTGTCATTCCAGCGGTTACTACGTAACAGTATCACTCCCATTTTTATCAGCATGGTTCGAATTGAAAGGAGGAACCATGAAGATCGGGATCGTCGGTGCCGGGCTCGTTGGGTCTACCTGTGCATATTCACTTGTCATGCGCGGCATTGGCCGCGAGATTGTACTGGTCGATGCAGATAAGAAACGCTCAGAAGCGCAGGCAAACGACATCTTTCATGCCGTGCCTTTTGCCCACCCGCTCAAGGTAGTCTCGGGTGAATATTCTGATCTTTCGGGCTGCCATGTGGTGATCATGGCAGCAGGGGTGAGCCAGAAGCCCGGAGAGCCGAGGATCGGCCTTCTGGGACGCAATGCTTCGGTCTTTGAAAAGGTGATCCCGCAGATCCTGCTTTATGCCCCAAATGCCATTATCGTGGTTGCCACCAACCCGGTGGATATCATGACCCACATTGCAGCATACTATGCACATAAGGCCGGGCTGCCTTCCACCCGGGTCATAGGGTCGGGCACGACGCTCGACACTGCACGGTTTCGCACCCTTCTTGGAACCCATCTCGGGGTAGACCCGCAACACATTCACGGCTACGTCATCGGTGAACACGGACAAACAGAGGTGCTTGCCTGGTCTGCGGTCAGGGTCGGGGGCATGTCGCTGGATAATTTCTGTCGTGATCAGAACTGTTCACTGCATGATGAGGTAAAACTCGATATCGACGAGAAGGTACGAAATGCCGCCTTTCATATCATAGAAGGCAAAGGCGCCACCTATTACGGCATCGGCAGCGCTCTGGCCAGGATCGTAGACGTTATCATTCACGACCAGCGCGCCATCCTCACCGTATGCACAAAGAAGACCGAAGTGGAAGGGATACCAGATATCACCCTGTCGCTGCCCCATATCCTGGGAGGAAACGGCATCATCGCGACTCTTGCAATCCCGCTGTGTAATGAGGAACGTAATCTTCTCACCGCATCTGCCAGGTCCATCAGGGACACTCTGTCTGGCCTGAAGATGCCCATCACATGAACAGCAGAGACGTCACCTATGCAAAGGCATCATCTCTTCATATCCGCTTCTTCACCCACCGGATTATCGATCCGATTACAGGCAGCCTTTCGTACAGCGCAGCTGTCTCCCAGTAATCCTGGTGAAAGATCACCTTTCCGCTAGCATCAAAGCGGACATGGGACATGCCTGCCGTTTCCAGGGGGTTTTCCTTGTCCCTGTTCAGGGTGAGTTTCATGATCCAGCGGAAATAGTAATTTCCATCATTGTATGCCACATCCTGAATATCGAAGATGCACTCATGTACGGCTTCAGTGGTACCGAGAAAATACTCCTCGATATTGTCGAGGCCTCTTACCTCTCGAAATCCGTCCCTGAAATAGGCATTTTCAGCATAGACCTCTCTTACCGAGGCCCTGATACGCTCTGCAGAGAATACGGAATAGAACTCCCTGAAACCACGGATCGCCCTGTCCTCTTCAGGAGAACCGTGTTTCAGCAATTCAATGTTTCCGTGGGCGGTTTCATCGAGAACCAGATAGTAAGTGCTCATATCAAACGCCTCCTTCTTCTCCTGCGCAGCACAGCCGCAAACAAACGCCGCCAGCATACATGAAATGATTGTCGCATATACTTTCACGATCAAGTTCCAACTCCTTTCTGCCCGGATAATGATTCAACCCGTATTCCGGATCATGCTGCATAATAAGGGGATGTTCCTTTACAGGTGAGTAGTGTTATCCCGGCAGGCTCGTATTTCCCTCCCTGGCAAGAACGATCTGCAAGTTAGAGAGCACCCGCAGGGCAAACTGGGCCTCGCATATTGAGAAATAATACCTCCATTTACGCCTGAATGAGCGATCAAAGCCCATAGCAGCAATCGCCCCGTCCGCATCGATCAGACGATCGCACCACTGCCTGAGTGTCTTTGCATAGTTCAGAGCGATGTTCTCCACGCCCTGGATCATGAGCGAGGAATGTGCAGTCATGGCATCGCACAGGGCAGTCAGCGACGGCAGGTGACCGCCGGGGAAGATATGCTTCTTTATCCAGTTGCTCTCCTGCATATGCCTTTTGTAGCGATTGTCCGGTATGGTAATGACCTGGATCACGGCCAGGCCGTCGGGTACGAGCACGCGATCGCAGGAGGCAAAGAATGCCCCCAGATACTCGTGGCCAACAGCCTCGAGCATCTCGATTGAGACAATCCTGTCGTATAGGCCTTGAACTCTGCGGTAATCTTCGAATAAAATGTCGATGCGGTCCTCAAGCCCCTCTTCCTTCACCCTGCGCCTTGCATACTCCAACTGCTGTCTGGAGATGGTGATGCCTGTAACCCTGCAGCCTGTGCGTTTCACTGCCTCTATGGCAAAACTTCCCCAGCCGCATCCGATCTCGAGCACGTGATCCGTGCTCCTGATAGCAGCCTTGTCAATGACGGAATGAATCTTGTTCTTCTGTGCCTGTTCCAAGGTGTCATGCTCAGTAAGAAAGAGTCCGCACGAGTATGTCATGTCTTCATCGAGAAAGGTTTTGAAGAATTTATTGCTCAGATCATAGTGATCTTCGATGTTTTTTCTGCTGCCCGGTATCGTGTTCTTCCGCAGAAGATCCATGGCATAATTACTCATTCTATATACTGCCGACAAAGCGGAATTGCCTTCGGATATGGCACTCCTGTTGTCGATAAGAACCTTGTAGAGACCCACCAGGTCGCCTGTGTCCCAGTATCCGTCCATGAATGTCTCTCCAAAGCCCACATCTCCCCCAAAGAGCACCCTGGGATAGAACCTGTTGTCATTGATCATGATCCTGCCTGCGTGCCCGGCTTCTTTATCACCAAAGGACTTAACTGCGCCGTCGGTCTGAACGATCTCCAGGCTTCCTTTGCTGATGCCTACAAGAAGTTTTTCAAGGGCATTCATACACTGTTTCTGCAGCAGCGTGGGTGGTATCTTCCGGATCGTCATGGTGCTGACAGGAGCAGGCTTGTCATACATGTTCAGTTTTTTTGAGAAATGGAGCTTCGCTGCCTCGATATATATCCTCGGCATAGTCAGGTGAGGGATGAACGGATGCCTGAACAGGATAAGGGCCTGGTTCATGAGCGTAAGTTCCCGGGCCTTTCCGAAGAGTTTTGCACCAAAGACAGTCTCATCTGAGCGGTGCAGGTCCACATGGATATCGATCTCCTGGCCGGTGCCTGAAAAGCTCATCTCATACCTTCCCTGCAGATCATTGAACGGCGATACATGAAAGGCCTTGTCAATCCTGCATAACACAGGGTATTCACCTGGGGATGCCTCGTTCTTCATCACATAAACGTGACGCTCTCCATAGGTATTGTTCACCTCGGCGACCATACAGACAACCTTGTTATCCGAAGACAAACAGTAGTAGAAGCTCACCGGGTTGAATACTCGGGAAAGGAATCTGGCCGACGTTATCATGACAACCCGTGCGATATGCTCAGCAAAGCCGGAATCCTGAAGATGACGAAGCACTTTTTCCCTGATGGAGCCGGGACCGTCTTGGAGAAAGTCGCTGTCATACAGCGAAACGATGCAGTACCGGTTGTAGCCGAAAAGGGGGATGCTCTTATCCAGATATTCAAGTTCATCCAGATCAAAACAGTAGAAATACAATGGATAGCTGAGCCTGTGCCATACCGGCTTATAACGGATATGCTCTATGTATCCTTCGTATATCTTCGATCTCATAGCTCTATCCCGAATTTTTCCGCAATCTCGACAGCAGACCTCACTGCATCTTCATGAAAACCATAGCCGAGATACGCACCGCAGAAAAACGTGTTTCCAGTTCCGTTCAGCTCTCTCAGAGAATCCTGGCCGGCAAAGGCATCGAACGTATACAAGGGGTGGGTATAAAGCATTTCCTTGATGACCTGTTCGGAAGGAATCTCCCTGTCGGTATTGAGAGTAACACAGTAGTGCCGCCTGGTTCTCAGGTTCTGAAGGCGGTTCATGTAGTAGGTCAGACTCACGGGCGAGCCCCATGCCGCTTCATATGAACGGATATAGTTCCACGAAGACCACACCCGCGGATCCGGCGGCAGGAAGGTCGTGTCAGTGTGAAGAACAGTCCTGTTCTTTGAATAATGCCACAGTGACAACAGCCGTTCTTCCTCGTCGGACGGATCTTCAAGCAGAGACAATGCCTCGTCCGCGTGGGCCGCGATCACGACCTTGTCAAAGGTCTCTTTTGCGCCGTCGAAAGTTCGCACATCGACGCCCTCTTTTGTCCTCCTTATACTTTTAACCGGTCTGCTTTCCCATACCGTGCCCTGAAATTCGCGCAGAAAAGCCTTAACATAGGAATGGGACCCTCCCACGATTGTATACCATTGGGGATGCCGCTCAATGGAGAACAGATCATGATTCGCAAAGAAACGGGCAAAGGTTTCCATGGGGAAATCGAACATCCTCACATCCGGGGTGGACCATACCGCTGCTGAAACAGGCAGCAGGTAGTCTTCGATAAAGCGCCTGTTATACCGGTGGCTCTTGAGATATTCACCCATGGTGAACCCTTTGAGGGCACCTTTTTCAAGCAGCCGTGGAGTTGTCCGGTTGAATGAGAGTATCCCGAAGAACATCTGCCAGAATAAGGGGTTCAAAATATTTCTTCTCTGAGAAAAAAACGTATTTATCGTATCCGTTCCATAACAGAGTTTTGTTGCCCTGCAGAAGCAAGAAAATGTCATGGAACTTTTCTGCTTTTCAACTCCAAGCTGTGAGAGAAACCGGATGAAGTTCGGATAGGTTTTTTCATTGAACACGATAAACCCTGTATCTACAGGTGTTCCCGCATCCTCTCCCTCCCTGATGACAATGGTGTGTGTATGGCCCCCGATATAATCGTTTTTTTCATACAGCGTAACACTGTTCTTTCGCTGCAGCAGATATGCGGCCACAATGCCGGCAACCCCGGCACCGACAACGGCGATCTTCAAACCTTCAGACTTTTTCATTCTTTTCCTCCCTATAGTAAATAGTAATAAGTTTCTTTTTGCCAGAATCAATAAAACCTGCTGGTATTAACGAAAGATTTACCCGAGTTGAGGCGTAAACCAGGTGATCTTCTCAAAGAGAGACAAGGGTTACCTTTAAATTAAGACTGAATTAAAATTGCATCATGCGTTTTATATGGATTAACCATGCAGGAGCCGGTTCAGCGGCAACCTCACCTTAATCCACTCCGCTTAATCCTCTCTTTAACTTGATCCAAATCCCATGTCCTTGGTCGCGGCTGAAGCCGCTCCTACAGAAACATCAACCGCCCAAACACTGTAGGAGCCGGTTTAGCGGCGACCATTTCTTAACAAGGTTGTACAGCCCAGTACCAGCAAGAATTTATTTTGCAAGACTATCCTTCCTTACTCTCGCCATTATTTTAATGAATTATGGGCTAAGTTTTTTATTTGTTCACCGGGCAAGTTGATATTGACAGGAAAAATCACTGAGAGAAAGGAATGGTATTATGTTTGACAAGATCAGCCGGTTTTCGTTTCCCACACAGATCACCTTCGGCCCGGGAGCCCGAAAGCTGCTGCCGGAACATCTGAGCACACTGGGTATCGACAAACCCCTTATTGTTACCGACCCTGGCATCAAGAATACTGATATCTTGACCGCCATCGAGGTTGTATTGAAAAAATCGGGCGTTCCTTTTGCAGTGTTCAGCGAGGTGCAGGCAAATCCCTATGAAGAAGATGTGGTGAGTGCTCTCAAGGCGTTCACCTCCAGCAGTTGCGACGGGGTTATCGGACTTGGCGGAGGCAGCCCCCTGGATGTAGCCAAGGTTGTCCCGGTGCTGGCGGTCAACGATGGTCCCCTTAGCCGCTATGATGTATCCACTGGCGGGAACCTGCAGATCAAGGGCCCGCTGCCTTCTGTAATCACCATCCCCACCACGTCGGGCACGGGCAGCGAAGTGGGCAGGTGCTCGGTCATCACCTCTGCATCTCAGGGCAGCAAATTCATGGTCTGCAATCCTTTGATGATGCCCGGGCAGGCAATCCTGGACCCCGAGCTTGTCGTTGGGCTTCCTTCAGCACTTACAGCCTATACCGGGATGGATGCCCTTACCCACAATATCGAGGCCTTTACGGTCGAGGACTTTCATCCAATGTGCGATGCCATTGCGCTCAAGGGCATCGAGTTTGTGGCGCAGTATCTGGAACGAGCAGTAAAGAATCCGGGTGATATAGAGGCTAGAGGCTATATGATGATGGCTGCCATGATGGGTGCTGTGGCCTTTCAGAAGGATCTCGGCGCCGCGCATTCGCTGGCGCACGCCCTGTCCAGCGTGTGCGGGATGCAGCACGGTCTGGCAAATGCCCTGTGTCTTGTACCGGTGATGAAGTTCAACATGGAGATCTCTGCCCACAAGTATGCTGAGATTGCCAGGTGCTTCGGCATCGACACCTCTGTCATGACCGAGATGGAAGCTGCCGGAGAGGCTGTAGAGGCAGTGGAAGACCTCATAGATCGTATTGCTATCCCTGCATGCCTGGCCGATGCCGGTGTTGCCGAAAGCGAGCTACCACTTCTTTGCGATAAGGCCTTTGAGGATTCCTGCCACCAGACCAACCCGCGGCCGTGCACAAAAGGTGACCTGATGATGCTTTACAGGCAGGCGTATGGGAAGAAGACCAGGTAAGCTCGGGATCTTAGGCGCTAGGCATTAGGCATGAGGCGCCAGGAAAAAACAAGGGAAGAAAACACCGCAGAGGCGCAGAGGAATATCCAAGCAAGTTTGAATGTGAACCAGGGCAAAAGGCAGAAGATGAAACCAGGGAGTTGGAATAACCCATGCGGGAGCGGCTTTCAGCTGCGATTAATGGATGGAATGCAACCAACTCCTTCGCGACTGAAGTCGCTCCCACAGAAGTATTTGCATATGCCATTCACTCTTTACCTTCTAAATTACACATCATTCATTCTTTTTCATCTTTCCCAAGCGCCTAATGCCCAGTGCCCAGCGCCTCATAATCTTTTTCAAGGAGTCGGACTATGTCCAACGGATATACTGGAACCATCCTGCGGGTGGATCTGAGTTCCGCCACGATAGAAAAGGAACATCCCTCGGATGAGTTTTACCGCACCTATATGGGCGGTGGGGCATTCGGCACCTATTTTCTGCTGAAAGAGACCACTGCTGAGACGGATGCGCTTTCAGAGCAAAATATCATCACCATAGCACCCGGGGTGACAACCGGTGCGGCCGTAAGCGGTTTGAGCAGGTGCTGCTTTACCTCTCTGTCCCCGGAAACAGGAGCTGTGGCAGACTCGCAGGCAGGCGGTGAAATCGGCCCCATGATCAAGAGGGCCGGTTATGATGCCATCGTTATTACCGGCAGAGCAGCCTCGCCTTCATACCTGCTGATGGATGGGGATGATGTACAGATCAGAGATGCAGCCCATCTGTGGGGCCGCAGCGTGCTCGATGTATACGAAAAGCTATCATCAGAGATCGGCGGCAAAAGGATCAGCATCCTCCAGTGCGGCCCGGCAGGCGAGAAGCTTGTGCGCTTTGCATGCCTCTTGGCTGACCTCCACGATGTTGCCGGCCGTACCGGGCTCGGGGCGGTTTTCGGCAGCAAGAACCTCCGGGCAGTTGTGGTCAGAGGCACGAACAAAGTCGCATTTGCCGATCCCGAAGGCCTCAAAGAACTGGCGCGTCTGGCAGTGCAGAGGCTCCCTGATGCTGGCTTCCCCACAATCCTGAACAAATACGGCACACCGGGGGTGCTTGCCTTTCAGGCCGAGGCGGGAAATGTCTGCACACACAATTACACCCGGGGGTTTCATGAAGGTTACAAAGCCCTTAACGGTGCAACCTTTCAGCCGGAAATAGGCGCGGGGAATACCACATGCTTCGGCTGTGTTGTGGGGTGCCGCAAAACGGTCAAGGCCGAGAAGCCGTATATAGTTACCGACAGGATGGGCGGCCCGGAATTCGAGACCCTGGGGCTTCTCGGTACCAACCTGGATATAACCGATGTGGTGGCCGTGGCAAAGGCAAATGAGCTGTGCAACAACTACGGCCTGGATACAATCACCATGGGAGGCCTGGCCGCATACCTCTTCGAGTCCATGGGAAACGGCCTGATCACCGCGGAGAACATGGATGGAAGGAACCTCGCCTTTGGCGATGTGGAGGGCCTGTTATGGCTCATCGAGAAGATCGCCAGGAGAGAAGGCATCGGTGATGTGCTGGCAGAGGGCTTTGAAGCATCCATACAACACTTTGGCGAGAAGGCCCGGAAATATGCCATCCATGTTAAGAACCACGGCCTGGCCGCACACATGACCCAGGTCAAGCCCAGCCAGGCCCTTATCTATGCTGTCTGCCCCATCGGCGCCGACCATATGTCCTCCGAGCACGACTGGCTCCTGGCAGGAGGAGGCGACCTGTGCAGAGGCCTCGGCATCCTCGGCGAGGGAGAGCCTGCATCAACGGGGCTGAACAAGGTCCGCATGAGCGTGTATTCTCAATTCTTCTACAGCACCCTCGATACGCTGTGCCTGTGCATGTTCTGCTGGGGATGCGGCAACCTGTTCACCTATCGGGAGATTGAAGACCTCCTGCAGTATACGACTGGCTGGCAGACCATGCTGTGGGAACTCATGAAGGTCGGAGAGCGCCGTATAAACATGATGAAGCAGCTCAATGCCAGGCGCGGGTTTACCCGCGAACATGATGACCTTCCGGAAAGGCTTGCCGAACCTCTGCCGGACGGGCCTACCAGGGGCAGAAGCGTAAGCAGGCAGGCCTTCATGGAGATGCTCGACATGTACTATGCGCTGATGGGATGGGACCTTACAACCGGGAACCCCACACCTGGAAAGCTTATGGAGCTGGGGCTGGAATGGACCCTGCAGGCACCATGATACGTTATAAGCCATCAAAAACAAACGACTCTGTCATTATGACAAGATTGCTTCGTTCGCCGAGGCGAACGCGCAATGACGTCGTCACGATTTCTTTTTGCGCTGTAATTATCTTTATTGACAGGAGAATATGCATATGACAACGCATGCCGCAAAAAAGGATTGCACCAGCGGGGGTATAATAGCATGATCTTGAATATTGCACACAGGGGGGCGCGCAGCCTTGCCCCGGAAAACACTATGGCAGCGGCACGGGCGGCACTGGAAACCGGGGCGGATCTGTGGGAGACCGACGTGGCTGTTACAGGCGACGGCTGCCTGATCCTGTTCCACGACGATTCCCTCACTCGCACCACTGATGCCCGGGAGCGTTTTCCGGGTCGATCGCCATGGACATTCACGACCTTCACCTTCAGCGAGATCCGCATGCTGGATGCAGGTTCGTGGTTCGTGAAGACCGATCCTTTCGGCCAGATCGCCTCAGGGGCTCTAAGCCCCCGGCAGCAGAAGGCCTTTGTCGGAGAAAAGGTCCCCACCGTGGAAGAGGCCCTGATCTTTACCCAGGAATCGAATTTCCGCATAAACCTGGAGCTGAAGCGTCTGCCTTCACCCATGCAGGATTTCCCCGTGGTTGACAAGGTGCTGGCAATGATAGATGCCCTGAAGATCGATACCCGCCGGGTCATCATCTCATCCTTTCATCATGCCTGGCTGAAAGAGGTTCAGGCGAAAAATCCCGGGATAGAGATCCAGGCCCTGATCGGCTATTACTCTACCGAGCCGCTGGACTGGGGTGATCTGGAATTCCGGACATACAACGCGCGCAGCACCCTGATTGATGAGGAAAAGATTTCAGAGATGGTGAAAAAGGGGTTCGCAGTGAACCTGTTTACCGTCAACGAGGAAAAGGATATGCAGCGGTTCGCAGCAGCCGGGGCTGCCGGGCTGATAACGGATTTCCCGCAGCGGTTAAAGCAGTTGTTCAGAAAGGTATGAGAACAGGTATAGGGTTTGAGGTATAAGGTGTGAGGAAAAGAC
>JAFGTK010000043.1 GCA_016934135.1 Deltaproteobacteria bacterium
AGGGTCGCTTGCCCGGGCAAATCCCTGGACCTGCATGACGATGGCACCCTGATCCTCGTATGCGCTGAAGGTTACCCATCCGGACTCTGGATGCCCCTGGGGTGTCATGAGGGTAAACGTTTCATCATCGGCATAGACAACCCACACCCCGGTACAGATAAGCCCCAGCGGCGTAGATGCATTGATAACAACGATCTCACCGGGCACAATACCTGCCGGTGTCGGGTAAAACCTGTTTTTTTCCGGCTGAAAACGGGGAAAGTTCTCTTTCAGAGTCCTGATTACCTCCTGCGCCGTCGTTTCAATGCCGCTCAGACGAACCGTGTACGTCTTCTCCCAAAGCCGGCCAAATCCCTGGACCGGTCCAACCGCGCGCAAGCCCTCAATATTCAGGTTTATCGCTCCTTCAGGAACGTGCGACAGCGCAAGCCTCTTCACCGGACGTGCCCATGGAGAGTTTTTCCTGGCGGTCTCAACAGGCGTCTGAGTAAAATCAGAAGACTCCATAAAGATCGCCTCGCCAATACCCGTAGCGGTGAACACCTCCCGGAAATAAGGGCTCAGTCCATATGCTACAATCTTCCTGCCATGAGGGCGTGCATGAAGATGGAACTTTATCAAGGCATTGATGCCCGGGATATCGATATGTTTCATGCCCGAAAAATCCAGGACAATGGTATTGCCCGTGCCCAGTTGGTGATAGGCATCCATGAGCAGAGGACTCACCCGGGATGTGATCGTCCCTCTGAGGAAAATAGATCCCTGGTCAATGCACACATCAAATGGACATGTCTTTTGTTCTTTCATGGCTATGTCCTCCATCGTAAGTTCTTTAGGGAACACCCCTTCCCCATTATCAACTATAGCAGACGAATCTTAAAATTAAAAACCCGACATACGAGAGTCACGGAGGGCTCATACATCCAGTGGTCAGATGAGGGTACTCACACGTAAGGGCTTGATTCCTCAGGGGGATGGTTTCATTATCAATTCATAGCAAAGAAAACCCTGAACCTCTATGCAATAATTACGACCCCCAGGTATCCGTCCACCGTAATCTGGTCACCGCTGCAAATAAGATCGGTGGCATCGGGGACACCTGTGACACAGGGAAGCGAGTATTCCCTGGCAATGATAGCCCCGTGAATAAGCATACCCCCCCTTCTTTCCACAATACCTGCGGCCAGGGGTACGACAAAGGTCATGTTCGGATCCAGGGCATCGCAGACCAGTATCTCGCCCGCCTTGAACTGAAGAAGGTCATCGCCGCCCTCCACCACCCGGGCAATCCCGGTCACAATACCCCTGCTCGCGGGCTGGCCGATGAGCTGGCGGGCCTTCAGCCACAAGCGCCCGGATACAGTGTCATCCCCGGGATCGCCGGTCTGCTGAGGCACATATCCTCTCTCTTCAAGGGCCCGGGCAAGCTCCTCATCGGCTATGTCCGCTGCTGAGAATACCCCCCGCATTTCCAGTCGTGCCCTGCCCTCGTTTCTTGCCACAACAAGCTGCCTCTTGATCCTGCCCAGATAAATATTGTCATCATCCCTCAGACGGTAACTCGCCCTGGCAATGTCGAGGACCTCTGCGGCAAAGGCCCGCACCTCTCCGGTAAACAGCGAGAGAAACTCCTCGGTGAGTTCTTCGCTATTACGGGTGCTGCCCCGGGCCATATCAGGGGGCCTTATGGCCAGCTCTCTCACGACACGCAGGATGGAATCCCTGTCATAGGTGCAGTCAGCGGCGGCGCACGAGAGGTCGCCAAAGGTATTGACGAACTCTTCCATGAGTCCGGTAAACCTGGTGAAGCCGGAGATATCGCCATGCTTCTTTAACGTATCCGCAAGCATGCTTTCTTTCCTGACAAGTCCCGCCATGTTCTCGAGCATGTTGTTTCTCCTGATGCTGATCAGATCCGGTGTGACGAGCAGATCCATAAATTCATAGGGATCCACGGGCCTGACCGCATCGTTGTATACCTGGCCGAACAGACGCATGCCGTGAGCAAAGGGTATGAAATACCTCCAATACGCCTTTTCCCATGAATCGAAGATACGCATTCTCTTGCGCAGTTCAGCGCTCAGCACTTCATCGCTCATGCTGTGGCAGTCTATCTTCGAGAGTGTTTCCGCGATGCCTGCCATTTCAGGGATGAGATCACCTTCGATCCTGCTCCTGAGCTTCTTGAGATTCAAGAAGCTCCTTCTCAGGGTAAGATACCAGGAGCGTTCATCAGGGCTCCTTTCCTCCTTCAGCGCAGTAATAGGCCGTGACTGGAGAAGATAGAGATCCTGGTCCTGATATGTCCACTCCACATCCTGCGGACTTCCCAAGATCTCCTGAGCCTTCATTGCCAGCTTGTACACCTCAGAGACTTCATCAGCATTCAGCGGAGGGATCTCCCGTTTCTCTGACGCCAGCAGTTCAAGATGGACACCCACTGGTCCTATGGCAACGATCTGCTCTCTTTCCACTGCATGGTGCGAGATTATCGCGCCGCTTTCCCGGTCGAGGATCCACCTGTCAGGCTCTACAGTGCCGTCAACAAGACCCTGGTTAAGCCCGTAGACCGACTCGATAACGGCCTGGGTCTCATCGTTGGGATTCTGCCCGAATATCACGCCGGATTTCTCTCCACAGACCAGTTCCTGTACAAGCACTGCCATGGTGCTTTTTGTAACGTCCAACCCCATCTCCTGCCGGTACAGGAGCGCTCCGTCCGCCCACAAAGACGCCCACACAAGCCGGATATGCTCGATGATGGAGTAGACGCCGCGAACATTCATGTATGTTTCGTGGACCCCGGCAAACGTCACACCTGTGGAATCCTCTCCCGGCGCAGAGGACCTTACTGCAACCGGCCTGTCTCCAAAGGTGTTTTCCAGGGGAGATCTGAACTGATCCATGAGAGAGGTCGGCATGGGGGTGTTCAGAAACATATTGCGGATTCTCAGTGATGCATCCCACATTTCCTCCCATCTCATCTCAGAAAAATCCTTGCGGTTCAGCTCCATGGATATGCGCTCCATCAGCCCGGTTGATCGCACATAGGTATCGTAGGCCTGTGAAGAAATACACAGCCCGGGAGGAACCTGAAAACCGCCGGCAAGCAGGACACCCAGGGAATATGCCTTCCCTCCAATGTGTTCCGTGCCATACCCGGCAATGCTGTCCAGAGAAATAACGAGGCTCATCATTATCCTACATGGAGCACCATGACATTCTGAAACCGTCTCACAACGTAATACTTATCCACTTTCACCCGCATGAGCGCACATGTGGGAGACATGACAAATTCTTCGAGGTGCGGATGCTTTTTCAGGTATGTCTTGAGAAAATCCGTCTTTTCCTGCTCGGAAATCTCCGAGACCGTGCCGGTGGACGTTACTGCCATTGCGTTGTGAAAATCCGATACACTATTGCTCCTGTTGTCGATAAGCAGGGATACCCGAGAATCATTTTTTATGTTCGTGTATTTCCTGGTGGCGCGGGCGGTTGCAAAGATCAGCTCGGCAATGTCGTCCGAGGCAGCAAACGCAATGAGATTGCAGTAAGGCTGCCCCTTTGTATTGGTGGACAGTACGGCAAGAGGCTGGGTAAAAAACAGATCATGCAGTTGTTCGGTGAGCTTTCTTGCATCTTTGATTTTCACTTTCCGTAAGGTGAAATCCATGGGGAAAACTCCTTTTCAGAGATGTTTTCAGGAAAATATGGATCTATTCCTTTGAACAAATAATAAACCCCGGATCAGCAGAGTCAACCTTTTGTACATATGCCTTGATGTCGCATTTCCTCTCAAGACCCGTTGCCGCCATATAGCGGACCTTCCCGTAGATATCCCGCTCAGACCAGGCACGGTCGTGCATGCCGAATATCCAGGCGATCCCGGCATAGGAATTCGGGTCCCGGCCGTCCAGGAAATACTTGTTGTTGAGGTGCAAAAGCATGCGGAATGCTTCTTCAGGGCTCCAGCACCATTCCAGCACCTTTTTCCCCCAGTACATCCGCATGTAGTTGTGCATGAACCC
>JAFGTK010000296.1 GCA_016934135.1 Deltaproteobacteria bacterium
GCGCTGGAGAATATCGAGAAGGCCATCGCACGGGGAGACAAGCTCGAACTGGAGCATCCAGGGCTGAAAAGCGAGGCATATAACCTTAAGGGGTCCATCCTCATAGGTATGGACTCTTATGAAGAGGCGCTGTCGTCATTTGAGGAGGCGCTGAAAGACGAACTCTACACAACACCCGAATATCCCCTGCATAACATGTCTTTCATATACCTCCAGGACAAGCTCTATGACAAGGCTCAGGAATCGGCCACCCGGGCACTGGACCATAATCCTCATTATGCACCTGCCTGGGAGATGCTTGGGAAAATATTTCTGCAGCAGGGAAAGGATGCGCAGGCTATCGAGGCATTCAAGCATGCAATCCTTGAATTCCCCGGATATATCGATGCACATTGGGAAATAGCACAGCTCTATATTCGCCTCGGTGATACCGAACAGGGGATTTTCCACCTCAATGAGGTCATTCGTCTGGATGCAGGCGGTGTTTTCGGTAACTTGGCAGAGCAGCAGCTGAAGGAACTGGGTAAAACACCAAAGAATAAATAGGCAGGCATGAATCAGCATTCTAAAGTATGGATAACAACTGAAGACGCGCACGATCTAGGCATCAGGGGAGACGAGTTCCCCTCAAGGATCCTCGACCTCAAGACAATGGTGTACGAACTCCTGAAGGGAGGGCAGCCGCAGGACATTGTGGTCCTTCCTTATTTCAGAAACTTTGCCGAGATTGTAGGCCACATACGCGACCGCAGCATAGAAGGTCCGATCATTATCTATACGAAAAGCGAGATAATGCAGATGAACCTTCTGGACTATGCCTCCCAGGGGGTTATCTTCCTTGATTCATCCCGGTTCACAAACCTCATGGTCATAGGGTTCATCACCTTTCTGCAGAAACGTCAGGAACTGATAACAATCAGCAATGAAGCGGAGCCCGGCCAGAAGAAAACCTTCAGCAAACCTGCTCAGGACCCTGACGAGATACGTTCTCTGTTCAGGAAACTGCTGCAGAAAAGGGCAAAACTCCTGCTTAACTGCCAGTTCAGGGACGACCTCCCCACATTGAGTGTGACCTGCGAGATCATAAAGATGGTTGGGGAAATAGAAACAAAACTCGTGCTCGACAACTTCAGCCCTGAAGAATTTGTAGGTCTCTACAATCAGCTGGGTAAAGGAAAGACCCTTTCGGGCTTTCTCAACCTTACAGACGAGACGTTCGGCTTTGATCTGAAGGTAGACAGCTGCCGCATGGGCAAGATAACGGCATTTCTGCCTGAGGCGGTTTTTGAACAGAAACGGAAATATTTCCGTGTTGAGCCGGACAAGAAAGAACCGGTAAACATATATATTCAGCCGGGAAACAGCCACACAATCGCAGTTGCCGTGAAGGATGTGAGCGAAGGGGGAATCGGCATGGTCTCATCATATCCCGGCCTTGAAAAGGGAACGACCTACGCTGTTGCACTTGCCCTGCCCAATAATCAGATCATCCTGGGGAACGCAAAGGTCATGTTCAAGGGGGATTCGCCGGGCCAGGGTTTCAATTACGGGCTGGAACTCGCTTTCAACCCCACAGACCTTCAGTATCTTCAGCACTATGTATATAAGCGGCAGGCAGGAATCCTTGCAGCAATCAGGAACCTGACAATCTGATCCCCAGCCTGAGTGCCTGCATGCCCGCAGGGGTCATGCCTTCAATCAGGAATGCCTGACCAAGGGTCTTTGGATGGACCTGGGACAATCTTGACCTGAGTTCGTTTGAAAGCCCTTCAATACCGTAAAAATCGATTCCCTCAGGGATCTTCATCTTCTCCATCTCCCTGAAACGGCCTATTTCCTGAATCTGTCTTTGAATATAGCCTTCATACTTGATGCCGATCTCTACCTCCATGGCGCCAAGCCTTGTGATATCGGGAAGCAGGCCGTGATGCCTGAATCCCTCCATACTCACTTCAGGCCGCTTTAGGAGACTGTCCATGCTGATCCGCTCGCTTGCTGCCCCTCTTGTCGGCGGGATCTCCGGCATATCATCAGGGATAACCACTGTGGTCTTTGCCAGATACGCCCTGATATCCCTGATTTCGTCCTGCATCTGACTGACACGCGCCATTCTGTCATCGGTTACGAGCCCGAGAGAGTGTGCAGTATCCGAAAGCCTGAACAGGGCATTGGTTTCCCTGAGCATCAGCCGGTATTCCGCCCTGGATGTAAACATCCGGTACGGCTCGCTGGTTCCCCGGGTAACAAGATCATCGATCATGACAGCGATGTACGCCTGGGACCGATCGAGTATCAAGGGCTCTCTGCCCTGGATTTTCAGTGCCGCATTGACAGCGGCCATGAGCCCCTGCGCCGCGGCCTCTTCATACCCTGATGTGCCGTTTACCTGACCGGCAAGATAGAGACCCTGCACAGACTTTGTCTCCAGGGTCCTCTGAAGCTGGGTGGGAAGGACATAATCATACTCTATGGCGTATGCATTCCTCACAATCTCCGCATTCTCAAGACCGGGCACCGAACGGACGATCTTCCACTGAAGGTCTACGGGCAGCGAGTTTCCCAGACCTGATGCATATACCTCTTTGGTATGGATTCCTTCCGGCTCGATAATCACCTGATGCCCGCCCCTGTCGCCGAACCGCATTACCTTGTCTTCAAGAGAGGGGCAGTATCTCGCCGGTGTCCCGGTGATGGCACCGGAATACAGGGCACTGAGATGAATATTTTTTCTTATGATGTCATGGGTTTCGGGCGTGGTCCTTGTCATGTAGCAGGACACCTGGTCAAGACAAGGGCCAACAGAATCGAACGAGAAGGGCATGAATTCACCGAGAGGGTCCTGTTTATTCAGGCACGAGAAATCGATGCTGTCTGCATGCAGCCTCGGGGGGGTTCCCGTCTTATGCCTGCCCATGGCAAAACCAAGGTCCTTCAGGGACTGCGAAAGCTCATATGACCCCTCTTCCCCGGCCCTTCCTGCAGGTATCCTTTTCTCTCCGATATGGATCGTACCGGAAAGAAATGTGCCTGCAGTTATAATCACAGCCTTTGCACCATAAAACATCCCGGTCTGGTCCAAGATGCCGGTCACTGAATCACCGTCTGTCTCTATGGAATCCACACGGGCCTGACGGAGGTGGATGCCTGCTGTCTCGAGCCTGGCTTTCACAGCGGCCTCATAGAGCCTCCTGTCGTTCTGCGTTCTGGTCGAGCGTACTGCCGGGCCCTTCTTGGTATTGAGCACCCGGTACTGAATCGCGGTCTCATCCGCGGCCCGTGCCATGATGCCGCCCAGGGCATCGATCTCCTTTACCAGATGGCTCTTGGCAAGCCCTCCGATGGAAGGGCTGCACGGCATCCTCCCGATGGTATCCAT
Source organism: Deltaproteobacteria bacterium (assembly GCA_016934135.1). GTDB lineage: Bacteria > Desulfobacterota > Desulfomonilia > UBA1062 > UBA1062 > DSAD01. Next base: position 3,377 of record JAFGTK010000296.1, read on the forward strand.
GTTCATTGTAAACAGGGCCACACAAACCCCGAGACTGGAGGCGGCGTAAGCTGCCTCGGCACCTGCATGACCGCCGCCGACAACAATGATATCGAAATCTTCCATGAACTCTCCTGTATGGCAAAATCATCCGCTTTTCAAGCACACAATAGAAAACTCAAGCGTCAGGCACTGCCTGATCCCTTGACTTCGATCAGTGAAGAACTATTTTTGTGAGTATCGGACAAATCGCGCTTTGTTGAATTTGAGTAGCTTTTTTTTGCGAAATACAGCCCTGATATCTATTGATGCACTGCTCATCCTTTTGGATTTGTTCCGAAATCCGGGAAGAAAAGGAGTGGGATATGCCTGATAGCGTATACAAGGTGATCGAGCTTGTTGGTACAAGCGAAAAATCCTGGGAGGAAGCCGCAAAAAGCGCTGTCGAGACAGCAGGAAAAAGCCTCAAGGAACTGCGCATCGCTGAGATAACCAAGCTGGACCTCAAGATCGAGAATGGAAAGGTCGTCGCCTACCGGGCGCGAGTATCCATTTCCTTCAAGATCGAAAAGAAGTCCATCCTGTAATAATTACCCGGCAGACAAGAACCCGGCTTCAGGTCAGCCAGCCTCCAAGGGGACAGGTATTGCACAGCATTCTTTTTGACCTGCAATACTCCTTGCCGACAAACACAAGGTGGGCATGAAGATCCTTGTACACCTCGATTCTCGGGGGAAGTCCTTCATGAAACATATTCTGTATGTCATCATAAACCCAGCGGGCATCTGCAAGACCGTGCCGCTCGAGGATCCTCGCCGTGTATGCATCCACCACAAAGGTCAGCTTGTCAGCGGCATAACAGCAGATGCTGTCGGCTGTTTCCTTTCCGATGCCGTTGATCCCCAGCAGGGTTAACCGCAGATCACCGAGGTCCTCGGACAAAAGGGCATCGAGGTCTCCTGCATAACGATCCATGATCAGCGTTACAAGGTTCTTAAGGCGCCTTGACTTGATGTTGTAATAACCCGACGGCCTGATAAGGGCTGCAAGCTCGGAGGGATCGGCCCGGTAAATCCTTTCGACATCGAGCATTCCGGCTTTCTTGATATTGTCTATGGCCTTTTCAACATTGATCCATGCAGTATTCTGGGTTAGGACCGCGCCAAGAGCAACCTCGAGAGGGCTGTCTCCCGGCCACCATCCGGATGGGCCGTAGTGCCGGAAAAGAATGCCGTAGAGTTGAGAGGGAAAGGTTGCCTCAGGAATTGTCTTCCTGAGGGTTTCCTTTGTGTTTGATGACATCCTTCATCTTCTCCCGGATATCTCCACGGATGTTAAACAGCATGGCGGTCATCTCCAGCTCGTATTCTAGGGCAGCCTTTGCATCGAGACGGCTGACGACATCGAAGCTCCTCTTCAGAGCACGAACAACCTCAGGAGACCTGCTTGCAAGATGGCGCGCCCATGACCATACCTCGCTCTTGAATTTCTCGGGCGCAACTACCCGGTTAACCAGCCCGATATTATATGCCTCCTGGGCACCTATGGGCTCGCCCTTCAGGGTGAGTTCCTTGCTCCGGGCCATACCTACACGTGCAACCAGGGGTGTCAGGAGTGGATTGAACCCGTACTTTATTTCAGGATGGCCGAAGATAGCACTCTCTGATGCAATAATGATATCTCCCATCAATGCAAGATTGAACCCGCCGCCAAAGGCTATCCCGCTGACAGCGGTTATGAGGATCTTGTCATAGTCCAGCAGCATGGTATAAATTTCAACAGCAAGACTGAAATAATTTGCCGCCTCTTCACTGGTATAGAAAGGGGCCTCTTTCAGATCTATCCCTGCGGAGAAGCATTCATCACCGCCGGTAAAGACAACTAGCCTGACATCCTTGTCCTCATAAAGAAAGGAAGAAAACACCTGTTTTATCTCTGAAAGCATGCCTTGAGAAAGGGCATTGAGCTCGTGTTTTCGGTCCATCTCGACCACGACGATTTCATCGTACTTGGTAATTTTGACAAACTGGTATTCCATACTTATCTCCTGAGATATGGGCTGCTATGACTTGTACCTTTATGAGGCGATGCTGTCAATGCTGTCAATGCTTGATTATGCTGCATGCTTTCTGTTAATGCTTACACCGTGTCCTGTTTATGCGTCAGTCAGCTCAATGAGATGGCCAGGGGTGCCCTGGCTGAATGTTTCGGCCCCGAGATATGGGTCAAAGGGGAGATTCATGGGCTCAAGGTGCATGCAAAATCCGGACATATATACTTCGATCTGGTAGAAAAGCCGTCCCCGGATACTGATTCCTATATCGCAAAGGTGAGCTGCGCATTCTTTCGCGGCGCATTCATAAAATGGAAGACCAGCATGAATTGCATGGGATTCGGACCCTTCGAACTCAATTCAGGTCTTGAGGTCAAGCTCAAGGCACGGGTAGACCTCTTTGTAAAGGAAGGCCGCTTCCAGCTCATTGTACAGGAGCTCGATCCGGGTTATACCTTCGGCGCCATAGCGAAAAAACGTGCACAGACAATCGAGGCGCTTCAATCCTCAGGGCTTCTGAGAAAAAACAAGGAACTGCCGCTGCCCCTGATCCCCCTTAACATCGGCCTTCTCACCTCCGAAGGCTCTGCAGCATATAATGATTTCATGAGCATTATCTTCCAGAGCGGCTTCTCCTTTAACATTACCCTGTTCGATGCTCATATGCAGGGTGAAAATACCATACCCGAAGTCATTAAAGGAATCAGTGCGCTTGACCGGCACCCGGCAGTAGATATGATTGTCCTGATCCGCGGAGGCGGCGCAAAAACCGACCTGTTTCCGTTTGACGACATCAATCTCTGTAAAGCGATAGCCCTGTGCACAAAACCCGTGATCACCGGTATCGGGCATGAGATAGACGTAAGTGTTGCAGATATGGCTGCGCACACGTCCCGGGTAACCCCGACCGATGTAGCCCGCTTTATCGTATGCATGGCCGACGATCTCTGGGCCTACCTTATCAATGCGCACCGCGAGATCGAGATATCTGCCGAACGCGCTGTAAGACAGGGACATAACCGTCTTGAATCCCTTGCAGTAAATCTGGGCCACATCGCTTCGAAAAGCACCATTTCAGCCCTTTCACGGATGAAGAGCATTGTATATGCGCTTCATTCAAAGGTTTCACGCGAGCTGTCCTCACAGGAAAAAGCCCTTCTGCGCCATACAAAGGAACTCAAGGGCACGGCAATACAATCCATCGGACATGAGCTTGGCAGCCTGGATCTGTTTCATGCCCGTATCCGTCACACTGCTCAGGCACTTATCGATGCCCGCATTTATAACATGCA
>JAFGTK010000044.1 GCA_016934135.1 Deltaproteobacteria bacterium
CAACTGGTGCTTTTCTCTTCAATGCTCCGACAAAGCCTCATGAGCTGACGCCAATAACAAAGTACTGCTGTGTCCCTGCAAAAACCTTTAAGTCCGGTTCCCATAACGGGCCGATAAGGGCCTCGGCCCATATAAAAAACCTTTCATCCCTTTTTGTATAAAGGGTTTGAAAAAAACCGCAACAGTGAATTCTGCATGGGTTTTCCCTGAATATTGAGCGCGTTGCCCGCAGGCTACATGCCAAGTAATGCCTTTACCTTATTTCTTCTCTCCTCGTCGGAAGCTACAAATACCAGGGCACCTCCAAGAAGGACGGCCAGAGATATCGGCTTGAACATAAGCTTGACCAATGATTTGATAACAGAGAGTGTTCCACCTATGATGCCGAATATAACAATGTCTGCCACGATGAACTTGATTATCTTAAATGGGGCCAGGATTGCCCATTTAATAAGACCGAAAATAAAACCCATAGATAATTCCTCCTGCGTTTGTAGTTAGTTTGTGTTTAAGCAATCTTACCTATAGTATAGCGCTGCCCTGTTCGGCTTCAAGAGGTCTTCTTTTTCATTACAAGGTCTTGGGCAGCGCCGAGAACATCTGCCTGGATGAGCGCCGCCCGCCTGTTTTCCTCCTGAATCTTCTGATAGATCTCCTCTCTGTGAACTTCTACACTTTTTGGTGCCTGAATACCCAGCTTGACCTGAGTTCCTTTGATCTCTACGACAGAGATCTGTATATCATCTCCTATGGAGACAGCTTCGCCAACTTTCCGTGTCAAGATTAACAATCAGCCCCCCTGTAATGTGGCTAGTGTATTTGGAATACTACATGATTATTTTACGGAAAGCAATGCCTGCATCATCTCGTCGGCAATGGTTATGAGCTTTGCTGCAGCCTGGTAAAGGTGCTGATATTTCAGGAGCTGCGCCATCTCTTCATCAAGATTGACGCCGGTGACGCTTTCTTTTCTCTGTATGTACTGGTCCAGAAGAGTCCCATTGAATTTCATATTGAGGTCTGCATTCTGGACATCAACCCCCACTCCTGCAATGAAGGAACTGTAGAACGAATCAATGGTAGTATCGATACTGCTGCCGCCGAAATCGGTAATCACCTGATCCTGCAGGGAATAGATACTGAGCGCCACTTCATTCGCCCCTGGGGCTACTGCGTTGTCGCTGTCCACATAACCTGCAGATATCAGTCCTGAATTTGCTACCAGGGCTGAATTGATTTCCAGAGTTTCAGTCAAATCGTTACCATCAATGCCTACCTGTTCGGTCCATGAGAAGAATGTATTTATCCCGAGTACTGCCAGGGCATGATTCGACTCGGCTGTTTCATCCGGATTCACGGCAAACGAGTACCCGGCATCCGAATATATGTGCACATGATTATCGGCATCGATCTCTGCATTCAGATTAGCCAGACCGTCGAGAGCAGTGACAAGGTCCCCTACTGTAGTGGCACCCGGAGCAAGGGTAATGGTGCTCCTGGTTGCACCTCCGGTGGCATCGTCATATACCACGACATCAAAGCTTCCGCCGGCATTCAATCTGTCGGAAAACATGAAATCCGTGCTCAGATCATCTCCCAGTCCTGACACCTCGACACTGCCGACCATGGAGGTGGCAGACTCGAGCCCTACCCCTTCCGAATGCAGGGAATTCACCTGCCAGACAAGCTCCTGAGCAAGGGTGTTCATGGAATCGATATACGATTGGATATCGGTATCGCGTACACCTATCCAGCCGGCGATCTTCCCGCCTTCGAGCTTGTCTGTGACATCGACTGTCCGGCCTGAACTGTCCTGCCACAGTACATTGGTAAGACCGGTCGCAGGATTGGTTTCGGTATCAAGGCTGTATGTGTCCTTCCCCAGCACCAAAGGGGTTCCACCGAGAATATAGACCATGACCTGGCCTGATTGTTCTTCTTCATAATAGGATATGTCCAGGTATGTTGAAAGCTCTTCCATAAGTGATTCGCGCCGGTCACGCAGATCATTGGCATTTATCAAGCCCTCTATTTCTACACTCGATATCTGTTTGTTCAGGTCTGCGATCTGTCCAATAATGGTGTTTACCTGATCGACAGACCCACGGATAGTGGTGTCGAGATGCCGCTGATACTCTCTGAGATTGTAGTCCATATCGCCCATGAGCTGAACCATGTTTTCGCTTTTTGCAAGGAGAGACTCCCTTTCTGGTATACCGTCCGGGTTATTGGACAGATCACTCCATGCATTCCAGAATTCGGACATCATCTGGTTAATTCCATACCCGTCGCTCTCGTTAAATATGGTTTCGATCTCATCCATCGCATTTTTCTGGGCTTCCCAGTAATAATACTGGGATTTCTTCAAGGTTACCTGCTCATTGATAAAGTCATCGTACGCTCTGGTCACCTCTGTTGCTTTCACGCCCGTACCTATCTGACCAGGACCCATGTTTATGGGCGTATTCGACTCAATCTGAAGGCTCTGTCTGGAATATCCCGGGGTATTCGCATTTGCAATATTATGCGATATGACCTCCAGGGCCAGCTGTGACGAATAGAGAGACCAGCTTGCGATATTAAGTGTACCACTAATACCTGGCATATCAGGCTCCTGTCTTTACAATTCGAGACATTGCTCTCGATTTTCTGCCGGATCTGTTATAACCGCCCTTATCTCTGGCAAAGAAAGGCTCAAGCTGTTGTTCTATCTCAGTAAGCCTGCCTGTTACCATCGATTTCGACAACTCATTGAGGCTGGACGCCTTTTTCCACAAACCCGCGAGATCCTTCTGAAGAGCGCGTATCTCATCTGCATGACGCGGTCCATCTCCAGGGGCAAAAGTTTCAATGCCTTCCCGGTTTGAGGCAAGGGCTCGCAGCAACTTGTATTTGTCCGGCATGGATTCCTCGAGGGGCTCTATATCCTGGTTGGCGATATATGTAAGCTCCTTATCAAGATAGAGGTTAAGCTGAATCAACAATTCCTTTTCCCTCTCAAGCCGCTTTTTCATCTCTGCACTTGTCATCATCCTGGTATCGGGTATATACCCCCGAATCTCCTTTCTTTAAACACTCAGGCATGCCGTCATCTATCACTACCGGCCATACATGTTTTATCGAATATATTCCTGTTTGCTTGAAAGACCCTCATCACCAATGAGTTTCTCCACATGTCCTTCTATGATCTTTCCTATCCCCAGGGCACCTGATTCCGCTACATTGCGTGCTACAGACTGAAAAAGCATGTCTTTATAAAAGTCCGAAGCGAGCCCTGACCCGAAAAGCCCCTCGGACATTGAATCGCCCATGGTTTTCAGGATCTGGTATGCAAAGATGGATTCAAATTCCTTGCCTGCCGTAGACATAGCCTTTTGCGGATCCGTCCGGCGCAGATGGTTCAATCCCTCTATAGAGTTAATCATATAACCTCCAGGTCAGCATAGAGCGCTCCGGTGCGTTTGATGCATTGAAGGATGACAACAAGATCTCTCGGTGAAACCCCTATTGCATTGAGTGCAGAGACAAGGTCGCCTATAGTGGTCCCCTTTGGAAGCATCACCAGCCTCTGCCCCCCCTCTTCCACGGTTACACCTGTCTGGGGAACAATGGAAGTAACCCCTTCTGAGAACGGTGCCGGCTGAGACACCTGAGGCAGCTCCGTAATCTTGATGCTCAGGCTTCCATGGGCAATGGCAACAGTTGAGATCCTTACATTATCACCCATGACAACCGTGCCGGTACGTTCGTTGACGATAACCTTTGCACGCGAATCCGGGGTGACATCTACTGCTTCAATCACGGCAACAAAATTGACTATGTTACCCTGATACTCATCAGGTACATTTACCTGAATCGTCGAAAGATCGATGGCATGTGCAATCTCTTTCCCCAAACGCTTATTTATGGATGTCACAAGCCTGTGGGCAGTCGTGAAATCAGGATTGTTCATTACAAGGGTCATATTCGGCCCAAGCTCGGTTTCAATGGATCTCTCCACAACAGCCCCGCCCGGCACTGTTCCGACTGTGGGGAAATTCTTGGTAACACCGGTTCCTGATGCGCCCCCAACAGCAAACCCTCCTACTGACATCGGACCATGGGCCATAGCATAGACTTTACCGTCCGGCCCGAACAGAGGGGTTAGAATCAGGGTTCCTCCTGCAAGCGAAGATGCATCTCCGACTGATGATACCGTGCAGTCGAGCTTCTGGGAACTACGGGCAAATGGAGGAAGATTCGCTGTAACCATGACTGCTGCCACATTCTTTACCTTGAGTGAATTCGGATCTATGTTAATCCCCATATTTCTGAGCATATTGGCGAGAGAGCGTATGGTAAACTGGGACCCTGATTTATCACCTGTCCCGTTCAGTCCTACCACAAGGCCATATCCGGACAGGGTATTTTCTCTAACACCCTGTATCTCCACAAGTTCCTTTACCCGAACTCCAAAAACAGGCTCGGATACAACCATGAGCAGAATCAATACGAATAGAAATCTCTTCATATACACCTCAGAACGGCCAGATCTTGTCGAGGGCTCTGGCAACAAAACCCTTGTTCTGCAGATCACCAAGCATACCGGAACCATAGTAGTCCAACTGCATGTCGGCAATATATGTTGATTGGATGGTATTGTTCGAACCGATATCGTCAGGCCTGATAATGCCGGAAATAACTATATACTGATGTTCGGCATTTACCCGCGTCTGCTTCTTCCCGCTGATCATCAGGTTCCCTGATGGGAGAACCCGCACCACCCGGGCTGATATCACGGCTGATATGTCGCCCTTTCGGGATGTCTTCCCATCCCCCTCGAATGATGTGGACGTCGAGGCATTCAGTGTCGGCGTTATCCCATATCCGAATGCCGAGGATTGATCCAGGGGAAGGCCGAGCACATCGGTTATCGTATTATCAATCGAGCTTGTCTTATCAGCCTCTGTCTTGGCCTCTTTCTGCGCTGACGAACTCTCGACGATCTGGACAACAACAATATCACCCACCCGCTGTGCACGGGAATCACGGTACATGTCCACAAATTTGGCGCTCGGTGTCCAGAGTGATCCCGGCGAGACGATTTCTTCGGCAGGCTCTTCTACGGGAAGAGCGAATTCATCTTCATGCAGACCATTGTTGTGCCGCATGTAAGCACAGGCGTTTATGGAAAGGAAAAGAAAAACAAAAAATAGATACTGTAATGCCTTCATGTATTCCTCCTAGAAATGAACAGCTATGCATGAAGCAGCAATAATAGTGCCAACTATCTGTTTTCCTGACGTGATATTTCGTACCGGAATCTCTTCCGACAAACGGCCGTCTTTCAGTGCCTCCCCTTTATCCCGTATGACAAGGTTTTTTGACCTTGCCTCGATATAAACGATATCACCCTTGCTGATAAGAGGAGGATCCTCAATATTCAATCCAAGAAAAGGCCTGCCGCGACGCAGTCTTGTCTTTGCGCGCTTTCCGAGACATTCGCCTTCATCGACAACAACACGGGGATACATGGATATATCAACGGGTTTTACCTCAATGTCTGCTTTAGTTATAATATCTCCCCTGTTTATGGTTGCCTTGGCTACAGGGACATCAGCGATGACCTTTACACGTGCACTTATATTAACCTGGTCTGCTGAAGCGCCCTTTCCGAAAACAAAGGCAATACTGGTATGGCCCAGAAAATCCTCATGGGGGGAAATTTTTGCCTGTACAGCATCTATATCCTTCTTCAAGACATGCACACTGCCTGAGACCGATATGCCCTCTATCACTATGGTACCTGTATTCTTCCAGGGACTTTCAGCCAGCACTGTTTCTTTAAAGATTTCCTCAAGCCTCTTTGCAGATATCTTGACATATTCCCGGGTGATATGTATCTTTTCCGCCCCCTTCAATTTAAAAGGAGCCTTGAACCCTTCCTGAATTTTCTTGAATATATAGTCTCTGGACAGTCTGGAGCCGATGCGGCCCACCGGGGACTTCACAATGTAGAGACCGGCAAGTTCTTCTGCATCCGGGCCTGTTACACCGGCAATATCTCCGAGATGAACACTCTCTGCAGATACAAGGGCCTTTTCGTGGAGGGTCACAACATGGGTTTCCATGGCCGCAGCAGTGCTGACAAAAAGTAAAGCACTAACGAGTAAGCACGAAAAGAATTTCATCATCACTGCCTTATACTGTTTGCTACCTGAAGCATGGAATCCGCGGTTTTGATGGCCTTGGAATTGAGCTCATATGCCCTTTGACCTACAATCATGTTGATCATTTCTTCTATGGCATCGACATTGGACATCTCAAGATAGCCTTGTGTAATGGTGCCGAAATTATCAGTCCCTGCAATGCCCTGTATAGGGTCACCGGATGCTTCGCTCGAGGTATAACCGTTTCTCCCGATTGAATTCAGCCCTGCAGGATTCGTGAATATATAGACAGGGATCTGACCGGTGGAAAGAACCTCTCCGCCTGAGGACATACAGGTGATCTCACCGCTTTTTGAAACAGCGACATTCGCCGTGTCCACTGGAACAGAAAAGTCGGGTTGCAGTCTGTCTCCACGGGAGTTTACAATGTATCCGTCACTGTCTATCTTGAAGGATCCGTCTCTTGTGTATACTTCATTATCGTCAGATATGACCATGAAAAAGCCATCGCCCTCAATAGCCAGATCCAGATCATTATTTGTCTGGGTATAATCACCCTGAGAGAATATCTTCTGTACTGCGACAGGACGCGTTCCCATGCCGACTTGTACACCCACCGGTACGCTCCCGCCTGCGGCTGTGGGGCTTCCCTTCTCCTTATAGGTGGCATAAAATAGGTCTTCAAAATCCGCCCTGCTTTTCTTGAAGCTGGTCGTGTTAACATTTGCCAGATTATTGGCAGTGACATCAATCATCAACTGCTGGGCGTTCATGCCTGTTGCCGCTGTCCACATTGCTCGTATCATTGTATCAGCCTCCTTTTTAGACTGTTCCTACGTTCCGGATTGATTGTCCATAGGTATCATTAAACGACTTGATCACCCGCTGGAAAGACTCATAAGCCCTCTGTGTGCTTATAAGTCCGACCATCTCCTTGACAGGATCGACATTGGATGTCTCGATATTACCCTGAGATACAAC
>JAFGTK010000297.1 GCA_016934135.1 Deltaproteobacteria bacterium
CGTCGACGAACTCAACAGGGCTGTCTCGCAGATAGACAATACAACCCAGCAGAATGCTTCCACAGTGGAAGAACTGGCCAGCACCTCTGATAATCTCAGCAATGAGTCAAAGGAATTGGCAGAGACCGTGGAGAGGTTCAAGGTCTCTCAGGTAGACATCGGCACCGGCAGGCAGAAGCGGGCTGTACGTCCTGCCCCTTCCTCTCCAAAGATATCTAAGGAATATACAGCACCCCCACCAGACATTGACGACGACTTCGAGGAATTCTAAGAAAGGAGGATGCATGGCTACCAGTGCAGAGAGTGCAAAACTATTAACCTCGCAGTATGTGACTTTCTTACTGGGAGACGAGACATATGGCATATCCATATTGAAACTCAATGAGATCATAGCATATCAGGACTGCACGACAATCCCGAATGTACCTAATTTCATCAAAGGGGTGCTTAATCTTCGGGGTATTGTTGTTCCTGTTATCGATTTAAGAGAACGGTTCTCCATGGAAACAAAAACCTATGATCAGTTTACGGTAATCATGATCCTGGATGTCTCGGGCAGGATCATGGGACTGATTGTCGATGCAGTAAGTGACGTAATTACACTGAATAAAGAAAATATCAAGCCAAGGCCGAGTTTTTCTGCCGGGATAAGCACGCATTTCATTCAAGGAATGGGGGTAAAGGACAACAAATTCATCATCTTGCTGGATGTAGATAGACTGTTATCCGACGAAGAGTTGAATCTGGTCGACGGAGTATAAACTTGATCGCTCAGTCCTTTGACCTTACAGATAAAGAGTTCAAGCTCTTTCAGGAGTTGATCTATCGAGAAACAGGCATCAACATGTCCGACAAGAAGAAAAAACTTGTCGTTGCCCGTCTTTCAAAAAGACTCAGGGCACTCGATCTTGTCAATTTCACTCAATATTATGAATATCTCAATGACTCAGAGAATTCTGACAAGGAAATAGTCAATCTTATCAACAGAGTGACAACAAACAAGACCAACTTCTTCAGGGAAAAACACCATTTTGATTTTCTCTCAAAGGAGTTGCTGCCCAGACTGATCATCCAGGGAGAAACATCCGGAGCGAGGCGTCTAAGGATATGGTCAGCAGGATGTTCCTCCGGCGAAGAACCATATACCCTGGCCATGGTTGTCAACGAAGCATTCAAGGCTCATCGGGGCTGGGACATCAAGATCCTTGCAACCGACCTTGATACCGAGATCCTGCAATCGGCTATACATGGTGTTTACCAGACCCAGCTCGTATCTCCCATACCAAAGGAATATCTTATCCGGTATTTCAGCAGGGACACCCAGGGATACAAAGTCAATCAAAATCTGCGTTCGATGATTGCATTTCGAAAACTGAACCTTATGAACCCTACGTTTCCAATGAAACAGCCTTTTGATATCATATTCTGCAGAAATGTAATTATCTACTTCGATGCACCTACAAAAGAAGGACTTCTCGATAAATTTCACTATCATCTGAAGACAGGCGGGCATATATTCATCGGTCACTCTGAATCGCTTATGCACATGAAGACCAAATTCAAGTACCTCAAGCATACAATTTATCAGAAGGTATGATATGTACAAACGGTATAGTGAAAAATTCAAACGTGAGATGATCATCATATACCCGGGAGAATTTTATGTAAGTTCTCACGATATCATAGCCACGGTTCTTGGATCATGTATCTCCGTATGCATAAAAGACAAGAAAACAGGCATCGCAGGGATGAACCATTTCATGCTGCCGGGTGATGTGCGTTCAGAAGAGATGTTTCTGTCTTCATCTGCAAAATACGGCATGTTTGCCATGGAGCAGCTTATAAACGAGATGATCAAGAAAAAAGGTTCCAAACGTGATTTTGAGGCAAAGGTGTTCGGCGGAGGACATGTGCTCAATTTCAGAAAGACAGACGGCAATGTTCCAGAGGCAAATATTGAATTTGTCAAGGCCTTCCTGAATATGGAGCAGATCTCCATAGTCAAACAGGATGTGGGGGGATATGCCGGAAGAAAGATCCTGTTCTTTCCCGACACTTCAAAAGTTCTTCTCAAAAGACTTGCTTCAAGTGTTGATTCCAGGCTCATTAAAGCCGAAGAGTCATATAAGACAAAGCTGTTCAGGGAGAAGGAAAAATTGCAGGATGCCGGCGGAGATTTAACACTATTCTAGGTGAGACGACATGAATAAGATAAAAGTCCTTATCATCGACGATTCAGCACTGGTCAGAAAACTCCTCACAGAGATACTCAAGAGCGACCCGCAGATCGAGGTTGTGGGAACAGCCCCGGATCCCATTATTGCGATACGAAAGATCAAGACCCTTCATCCTGATGTGATAACCCTTGATATTGAGATGCCGAAAATGGATGGTTTGACCTTCCTGGCAAAGCTTATGAAATCTTATCCCATGCCTGTGCTGATGTTCTCCTCTCTTACCCAGAAGGGGGCAGAGGCGACAATGAAGGCACTGTCTCTGGGCGCTATAGATTTTATTGCAAAACCCACAGTCAAATTGTCTGAGGGAATCGAGGACTTGCGATCCGATTTAGTAACCAAGGTCAAAGGGGCATCCTCGGCAAAACTAAAGAAGGCGATAGCCCCGATCCTGGAGGTTCCCCCGAAGCACGGCATGGATGCTATCATCAAGGCGCAAAAGGTTCTTCCTGCCGGTGAAGGAGAAAAGGTTCTTGTTATCGGTGCATCCACAGGAGGCACTGTGGCGATCGAACAGATTCTGAACAGACTCCCTGAAGATGCTCCTCCCACCTTGATAGTGCAGCATATGCCCCCTCTGTTCACTAATTCTTTTGCCAAACGGGTGGACGGCCTGACCCGTATGACCATCGTTGAGGCGAAAAACAATGACCAACTACAGAAGGGGGTTGCGCTGATCGCACCCGGGGGCAAGCATATGATACTGAATAAAGGTCCCAGGGGATATTATGTTCTTGTCAAGGACGGTCCTCCGGTGAACAGGCATATACCCTCGGTTGACGTCCTGTTCAGATCTGCCGCGAATACCCTTGGGGCAAATGCTGTTGGGATAATCCTTACCGGCATGGGAGATGACGGCGCACGAGGATTAAAAGAGATGAAGGATGCAGGGGCATTCACCATTGCACAGGATGAAGACACATGTGTTGTATTCGGCATGCCCAAGGTAGCGATAGATATGGGAGCAGTAAACAAGGTTCTGCCGTTAGGATCGATTGCACAGTTTGTCATGAACATGATTAAAGGAGACTGATAGATCCTGAAGAGATCATTTTATGAGAAACGTTATTGGTTCCATGCAATCCATTCTAGCCATTGACAGGGATGACCATACCACCGATGTCATCTGTTCCGGCCTTGTTCCCGAAGGATTCAACGTATACATTGCCAGAGGTCCGAGTGACGGCCTGAGTAAATTTATCCAGTTCAAACCCGATCTGGTCATATTGAATATTGATACCTTCTCAAATATGGGATTCATGACCCTGAGAGATATCTGCGAAGCAGACCCGCATGCACAGGTTATCAGTATGGGCACGAGTTCCGACGACACCCTTGCAATGGAGTGCATACGCCAGGGAGCAAAGGACTATCTGAAGAAACCTCTTGAAATTAAGGAGCTTCTCCGTTCCATTGTGAGGATTGAAAACCGCAGACGACTTCTAAGCATTACTTCAGAGCCGGATATCAGCTGTGTTCGTTCAGAAGAAAAAAGGCTTGTATTCGGGAACGATACAGAAAATCTTCCATATATCATCAACCAGGCAGTTTATAATTCCCGGGCCGTATGCCCGGATAAAGACACGCTCAAGATGGCTCTCGGCGAAATAGTGCTCAATGCCATAGAACACGGCAATCTCAATATTACGATGAAGGAAAAACAGACAGCAACGGAAAAAGGTGAGTACAACGATCTGCTCTGGAAAAGGAAAAATGATCCTGCCTATGCAGACAAGTTAGTAACCATGGATATTTACATGGATTCGGAAAAACTCGTATTTACCATTACCGACCAGGGCAATGGTTTCGACTACAAAACCATCTTCGACACCGACCCTCACGCGCATATAGGCTGCGGACTGGGCATGTTCATAGCGAGAAGCTTTTTCTCTGAAGTGGCATATGATGGTTGCGGAAACAGGGTCAGGCTTACTTATCTCAAGCCCGGACAATAAAAGGGATATGCACCATATGGATTATACAGATCTGCTCCACAAACTGACCAATGCTCTGCCTTCGGGCCTCCTGGTTCTGTCGGAACATGATCGAATACTCATATGGAATGATCTGGCTGAGCAGATAACCTCCATAGCCAGAGCCGATATCATTGATGTCAACAGGGAAGATCTGCCGCCCGATATCACCGAACTGCTCAATCCCGAGAAAGATGAACTCATGCTGACAATACATGATGATGCCCGGTTCATCAAAAAAAGTATTCATGAGATCGAACTCAACGGAGGGGACAAAAATACGGTTGTGATATTTACCGACATCACTGACATGCTTAACCAGAAACAGGATATGGAAGTTCTTCTCATGGAGACCGCAGACACAAAGGATCTCATGGAGGAACAGGCTGCCGACCTCGCCATTGCTCTTGCCGAGGTCGATGAAAAGAACGAGATCATTCAGGGTCAGAACAAAAAGATGGTAGATGAGCTCAAAATGGCAGGACGGCTTCAGAAAAGCCTTCTGCCGAATATATATGAGAACTTCAACGGGGTAAGCGTATCATCCAAATATATCCCATCCATTCATATTGGCGGCGATCTGTATGATGTGGTTGATGTGGGACAGGGTATGACAGGATTTATAATCGCAGATGTATCCGGTCACGGTGTGGCAGCTGCACTGGTCTCTTCCATGTTCAAGATGAGTTTCCATGCCCTGGCTGCAAATGTCGCGAGTCCGAAGATCCTCTTCCATATGCTCAATCAGGAATTCAACCCGATTCTTGCAGAAGATTACATCACCTCGTTCTATCTTCTGACTGACAGGGTTTCAAGCTCCATAATCTTTTCAAACGCAGGCCACCCGACCCCTCTGTTATATAAAAAAAGGTCATCTGAGATAATTGAACTGGATACGGATGGTTTCTTCCTCGGCATGTTCGATGACGGGGTATATGAAGAAAAGACCATTACCGACATTGAAAACGGCGATGCCCTTCTTCTCTATACCGACTGCATCCTCGAGACCGAGAACAAAAAAGGAGACCCGTACGGCAAGACCCGCCTGAAAAATCTTTTTGCCAGGACGATTGAGAAATCCCACGGGCAGGAGGTTATTGACAGGATAGAGGCTGAAGTAAGGGTCTTCAATGCAAAAGAGAACTTTGATGACGACTTCACAGTCTTGCTCCTGGAGTTCTGGGAGCAGGCCTCAGATGCCGATCCGAATGCCGATCATTCTGATACCGCTGATACCGACGGATTTATCGAGTTTTAATATACGGGTTGAAATACCCTCTCCTTACAGGTATTTCTTCAATCAGCCTGGCTATCCCCATACCTGACGGTATCTTCTGGCCGAGCATCTCAAGATAAAAATCAGGATCAATATTGAGGTTCCGCCACTGCACCATATCGATACCGGAGCTGTCTATGAAATCCTTTAATGCTGCAGCCTCCTTGGGTGCATCGGTAACCCCCGGGAATACAAACAGATTGATCGATACGAACTTTCCCAGTTTCTTCATCTCATATGCACTTTCTGTGAGTGCATTGAATTCATATTGGGGTCTGAAATAAGCATTGTAAGTCTCCTTCCTGGCAGAATTCATGCTTATCCTCATGCTGTCCAGCCCGGCCCGGGCAAGCTCGGCTACCTTCAGGGGAAGGCTGGCATTCGTATTGAGGTTGATGGTGCCTTTATCTGTCTTGGAGCGAATCAGTTCTATTGCCTCCCTGATAACATCGGCCACCATGAGAGGTTCACCTTCGCAGCCCTGGCCGAAACTTACTACTGCTTCGTCGACGGACATGATGTGCCTAAGGGCAATCTCAGCAATCTCTCTTGGTTCCGGAATAAAGGTGATGCGCTGCTGAGGGGAGGGAAACGAACATGAGGTCTGAAGAGAGATACATCCCACGCAGCGCGCATTACAGGAAGGTGATGTGGGAAGGGGACCCTCTTCCCTTCCCTGAAAAAGATTGAGGGCGGCAGGGCACCCATATCCCTGGGCACAGTGGGCAAGATGGGTCACAAGCCTGTTATCCGGCAAGTCATGCTTCCAGATCCTTATCCCCTCTTCCACCTTACCCATATCAAAGGTATCAGGATCCTGGCGCATGGATTCATCTGTCCTGACAGCAGTGGTAACAAAACCATCCCCCCACCAGCCGAGCGCGGTATATGCGTACAAAGGAAGCGTACAGGCATTTTCATCTCTTTCCCATGCAGCTACATATGTATTTGTATGGGCGGCGCAAAGGAACGAGGCAACAGCGTATACCGGCCCTTTTCCGTCATACGGGTTTTCTTTCAGGATAACGATCTCGCCGGTTTCCCTGTCAAGGCCAATGGGATACCGATCGGGCAGCACATATAGTTGAGAACCCCTGGGCAGGCTTATAGTCTCCTCTACCCCTATGGGATGGAGATAATCCCCGCTTCTGGCAACCATGGCAAGGCCTTCGAAGTCCATAATATTTCCGCTGCTGTCTGCAAAAACCATGTTTGGCACGTGCTCTGTCATACCTGGTGGACATAGTCCATCCTTGAAGATATTGCAAGATCTCAGACATGAGCATTTCGGGTAATATCTCCCCGCCCATGGGGCAAGATTCCCCTCATTCGTAAAGATTGCAACTATGGCTCTTCATCATTATCGTCATTATATCAGACAGTTATACTTATGGTATTGAATTTGCCTTAGTATTAGGAACTGGTAATAACTTTATCGGCTAACCAAAAAACAGGGGGTACAGTATGGGGAATCATTGTGCAAATGTGTATATGCCGCGCCCGGTATCAATCATAAGGACGCTACCCCAGATTAATGAACACAGGTTGTTTCAGCTGAAGCTCGAAGACGGCGGGGACTGGGAAACCTTTGGTCATCAACCAGGGCAATTTATTGAAGTTTCACTATTCGGCAAGGGAGAGGCTCCTATAAGTATTTCATCTCCGCCTACCCGGCCTGATTCTCTTGAGATCTGCGTGAGACGAACAGGAAAACTGACAGATTCGCTCTTTGAGCTGGAAAAGGGCTCACGTCTGCATATTCGAGGGCCTTATGGAACCGGATTTCCTGTTGAAAAGCTTAAGGGTAATAATCTGCTTCTCGTAGCAGGGGGCCTCGGGCTGGCGCCCTTGAGATCGCTGCTTCTTTATGTGCTGGACAGAAGAGATGAATTCGACGATCTCATCCTGATGTACGGTACGAACAACCCGGACAATGTGCTGTTCAAATATGAACTCCTGAGTTTTTTTGACCGGGAAGACATCAAATACCTCTACAGCGTTGACCGTGACGAAGAGGGAATCTGGAAACAGTATGTAGGTGTTGTAACCGGGCTGTTCGACCAGGCGATACTGTCTCCGGAAAATACCTATGCGGTTCTGTGCGGTCCGCCCATTATGTATCGTTTCGTCCTGCAGAAGCTTCTGGAGATGGGATTCTCGAAAGACCGTATTTATATGTCGCTGGAGAGAATGATGAAGTGCGGAATCGGTAAATGCGGACACTGTGCAATTGGAGACAGATACTGCTGTACAGACGGACCTGTATTTAACTATGCCGAGATCGAACACATAAAGGAGGCAATCTGATCATGAAGAAAACCTCAGCAATATGCCCTTTTTGCGGATGCGGATGCAATTTTTATCTCGTATCTGAAGATGATCGTGTCACAGGGATAGAGCCAAGTCCGAATAACCCTGTAAACAAGGGAATGCTTTGTACAAAAGGATGGAACTCCTATGAATTCATTCATTCCCCGGACAGACTAACCACCCCTCTGGTAAGAAAAAACGGTAAACTTACCGAGAG
>JAFGTK010000045.1 GCA_016934135.1 Deltaproteobacteria bacterium
CCCCTATCCCTGTTTTCCGGGAAATAAGGCATAAGATAAAAAAACCATCATGTCTCTATAAGTTCTTCATCGGGCTTCTCTTCAAAACGGTTATGTTCCCAGTTCTTCGCCACCTTATCCGGATCAAAGATCCTCCCGTTCATGGCGATATAGACGCCGCATGGCAAAGTCTGGACGGCTGCAACTGCAGAGCCTATATTGAACTCGGCATCACTGGCCTTGAAACGGGCAGGCTGCATGGAACCGGTTAGCACAATCACCTTGTCAGGAATCGACTTGAGCAGCTTTGCAGTCTGCACCATGGTATCTGTCCCGTGCGTTACAATAATATACCGGTTACTGTCTGCCTTTATCCTGTCAAATACCTGCCTGCGATCCTTTTTTGTCATATCCAGAGAGTCTTTGTGCATAATGGATTCACATTCATATTCAAACGTCACGTTTGCCTCCTGCAATATCTCATACACACCAGGTTCACCGACCTTATACGTGCTTTTCTTGTCAAAATAGACCTTATCGATAGTACCGCCCACAGCAAAGAACTTTATCTTCACATCCAGCCCTCCTTAGGTGGCATTCGGCGTATGGAACTGCTCAAGCATCATCTTTTCCGTTTAATAAGAACTTTCACCTTTTTTCTCCCCCATTTCAAAGCCTTTGAGTGAGAACTGTAATAGAGATCCAGACGACTCGGTCCTTTGATTGCTGACCCGCGATCCTCTACAACACCCCAGCCATACCCGGGAATATGCATGCGTGTGCCAAAGGGATAATACCTGGTGTCTGCAGCTACAGTACCGTCTCTGGGGAGCAGGAGCCAGGGGAAAAAGGTAATACGAACAGGAATCATCCAGGGGTTCTTCAGACTGTCTACAGAAAACAGTCCAGGTCGGGGCGTGTGCGGCTCTGTTCCGCTCGCAGTCAGCCCGCTATATAGTTTCCCCCTGTTCTTTCCCTTAGTAATATATTTGTTCCATATATCCAGTTTCAGGTATTTCCAATTCCCTCGTTCCCAACAGCAGCATTTTCCGCAGCCGCAATACCCGGTAACCTCCATATTCCGAACCTCGCGTGTAGTGGCGCAGCCGGAAAACCAGACAGAGACAATGAGCAGTATCAACAGGCTCATCTTTTTCATAGCGGATATCCTTGTGTCATATACTATCGGTTACCAATTCAGGAAAAAAATATCAATGCCTGGTAAAAAATGGGAGGGGTTACCTGTTTAACTGATCCCGTATTGCGATGCCTATCTTCTCTATTGTATAGGGCTTTCTGATATAATGACCTACTCCTAAACGCTGTGCATCCTTAACACGTTCGCTCTCTGCATAACCGCTTGCAATAATTGCCCGCTGGCCGGGATAAAACTCTATGATCTTCCTGTATGTTTCAAGCCCGTCCATACCGGGCGACATAATCATATCAAGGAGAAGGATATCCGCAGAATTCTGCTTTAAATATTCTACGGCCTCCTCTCCACTGGAAACTGCTGTTGGAGAATAGTTCAGCCGCTGCAGGATATTCAATGCGATCTCTCTTTGTTCTTCAAGATCATCAACTACTAGGATCTTCTCTTTGTTCCCCATATATTCCACAACAGGTATCGAGGTTTTCTGCTGCGATACTTCTTCTTGAGTTGCAGGGAAATAGAGCTCAAAGGTCGTACCATCATTCATGATACTGTGGACATTGATATACCCGTCATGATCCTGTACTGTTCCCCAGACCACGGCCATTCCGAGACCGGTACCACTTCTTCCCATAACCTTACTGGTATAGAAAGGCTCGAATATCCTTTTAAAATCCTCCTGGGCAATCCCAACTCCATTGTCTGAGACCATAAGGACGATATAATCCCCTTCTTTCACATCATCATACCCCTGTATCGGGGTATCTACATACCTGTTCTCGGTAGTAATGGTAATCTTTCCCCCATCAGGTTGAGCCTCGACAGCATTGATTATAAGATTCATGAATGTTTTCTTCAGGTGAACGGCCGATCCCCTGATATTGAGGAGATTGTCGTCAAGACATGTCTCGATCATGACCTTTGGATAGGACAGAGCTATCTTGGCCTGCTCAGGAGATAAAAGATATTCTTTTATAACATCGTTGTTCATATTCAGAACAGATGTCTGGGTAACACCTCTTCTGGCAAGGGTCAACAGATCCTGAACTATTGCCGCAGCCTTCTGGCCCGACTCTCGTATTGTCTCGATGGGTTTTCTCAATGGACTTTTCTGTGGGAGTTCCATTAACAGCAGATCAGGATAGCTCACTGTGCCGGAGAGAACATTATTCAGATCATGCGCAACACCACCTGCCAGCAATCCAACAGCCTCCATCTTCTGTGACCGAGCAAGTCGCTCTTCCAGAACTTTTCTCGCATCGTCCGCCCGCTTGTGCTCATTGATTTCCTGCTGAAGATGTTCATAACTCTGTTTTAGTTCTTTGGTACGATCCTCCACCATATTCTCAAGATTTGCATTGAGATGTTCAAGTGCCCTGTTGCTTTCTTCAAGGTTTCCTGCATACGTATTCCGGGCTTCGATCAATTTCAAAAGTTCCTCATGCTGCTGCATGAGGCGCTCGGACATACTGTTGAATGCCAGGGCCATTTCCCCTATCTCATCCCTGGAATCCAAATCGACCTTTTCTCCAAGCCTGCCGGCCTGCAGCCTCATGATGGCATCACGAAGAATGGATGTCGGTTTTATGATTGAACGGGTGAGCAGAAGATTGAGGAAGAATGCCATAATTCCGAGCGTGAACAGTAGAAGCGCTGAGAAGATTAAACCAGTCACCAGGGATTTATATTCCATATCCTTGAGATCAAAGTACATCTTTATAAATCCCACCTTCTCTCCGATAACCTCTATAACTGAAGAGTACTGGACAATCTGTGTTCCTCCCGCAGTAATCTTTGAAAATCCGGGAGAGATATCGAGCATCTTTATTTCTTCCTGATTCAAAGGTGAAAAAACCGATTCATCGGTTGCATGTATGATTTCACCATCTCTTCCAAAGATACTGACGCCGGATATATCTTTGACCTTCTGCATTTCCCTGAGGGTATTGACCAGCGCGATATGCTGATTCGCGAAGATCTCATTGGCAAGTTCTTCCTTTTTCTGCTGAAAGACAACGCTCATGAGCACCTGTATCTCATTCATTCGTGACTGGCGGGAGTTGATT
Organism: Deltaproteobacteria bacterium; assembly: GCA_016934135.1. GTDB lineage: Bacteria > Desulfobacterota > Desulfomonilia > UBA1062 > UBA1062 > DSAD01. Next base: position 3,199 of record JAFGTK010000045.1, read on the forward strand.
TCAAAGGGAATGAATATTGCGGCGAAGAATACCGCAACAATAATGCACGCAGAAAGAATTGCAGCATTGATCCTGAATCTGAGGCTTCTGAACTTCATACCTTCCCCTTAAGGATTAATCGGAACAACCTGAGATAAATAAAATATCCAAAAATTTATCATTCATAAGCCTGTCTTCGAATATCTCCTGTCTACATCGGGTGTTCGGATTTTATGAATTTCCATGCCCTTTCCTCAAACTTGAGTATACTCGCTTCCTTATTAAACGGGTCTCCATTATGATCAAATGATATGATCCCGGTTGCTCCTTGAAAACCTCTCGTCCTGGAAAGCGCATCCCGTATCCTGTCTTTCTTGATGGAACCTGCATCGATTACGGCCTTTGCCATAAGCCACAGCGCGTCATAAGTAAGTGGAATACGTGCATTATCGATACTTGAAATATTGTACTTTTTCGCAAACATTCTTTTCAAATGCTTGTTCCGCTCAAAGGGTGTATCTTGATGCCAATGCGCAGAATAATAGGAACCGCGCAGCGAATCCCCTGCATAATCGGCTATCTGATTCCCCCAGGCATCCCCACCAAGGAATACTGTTTGTATTTCCATTTTTTCAGCCTGACTGATCAGCAACCCACTATCTCTTGAATATCCTGGGACAAAAACAACATCCGGGCTTAAGATCTTCACCTGCGAAAGGAGTTCTTTGAAATCAACGGCTGTACCATTATACGAACCTTCCCAGAGAACCCTGCCTCCTTGTCCGGCAAAGCCCTCATCGAAAAAGTCTGCCAGAGAAAGACTGTATGCCTCGCTTGCATTGGTAAGGATCACAGCAGTGCCGGCACCGAGATCATTATAGGCGAATCGGGCCATAATGCGGCCCTGAAAGGAATCCATAAAACATGCCCGGAAAATGTAGTCCCCAACAAGGGTGATCTCGGGATCGGTTGAGGATGGTGTGATCATGGGTATCTTTGCAGCCTGCATCAC
>JAFGTK010000298.1 GCA_016934135.1 Deltaproteobacteria bacterium
ACATCTATGGTCCCTGCATATGCCGCAATACTGCCGGCAGCATGCAGGCATGACGCTATCATATGGACCGACAGCAACACATCCACTAATGCTACAAAGCCATCTGAGAAAAGACCACTTATCATTGTCACGGATGAAACCGGTAGAACCTATTTTATCTTTCAGCACCAGCTTGCAGGTATGTCTTGGGTAGCCAGTCATCACATACCCTAAGTATCGCCATTTTAATAACGATCCCTTTACTTGCATGTGAAGCCCTACACCATATCATATCCTGTATAACATCAATTACAAAAAGGAACTTTAAGATACAAAGATACTGTTACAGAACAACTACCGCCCACGAATAACCTTATATTATCAATATATTGTATGTGGCTCACATCTTGCTTTATTCCGATCATGGAGATCCTTAAAGATATACAATACCTTTTTACCGATATATCTCATTTTATCTCCTTCATCTTTTTTATAGTTGTCTCAGTGTATTTTGGTTCCCGTCAGGCATAACGTGAGGCATTAAAGGAGAAAAATGGTAGCAATGAAAAAAGAGTCTAATAAATCTCCAGCAAGATCATACATACATACTGCTGTTATTAAAAAATCATGGTCAAAATTATTTTCCAGGGAGGGACAGGATGTTCGCAAGAAAAGATAACAGACATTTAGTCGATATTGTGGGTCTTTTAGGTAAAGGCACATCATTCGAGGGAAAACTGTTCTTTGAGGGAACTGTAAGGATCGATGGGGAATTCTCGGGTGAAGTTGCCACCGAAGGGCTGCTCGTAATCGGCGACAATGCAGAGGTACATGCCAGAGTATCAGCAGAAACCATTATTGTCAGAGGAGTACACCATGGCGACATAACAGCCTCGAAGGCGATCGAGATAAGAGGCAAAGGAAAGCTCTATGGCAATATCCATACTCCTTCCCTGATTGTCGATCCAGGTGTAATATTCGAAGGAAACTGCATTATGACCGGCCAGGAAAAGATCAAGCAGGCAAATACAAAGATCGAAGATACACATAGCGAAGAACTGAATCCTGAGAAAAAACAGGCAACAGCATAAAACAATACTATCTTCTTCTTACGATAAGAGAGGAAACAGTGGCTTGTGAGAAGCCGCTTATAAACCATTACTCATCCAGAAGAATATCGGTAAAATCAATATGCGGACATGATGAACCCTTAAGATCTGCCAGAGAATCGAAATTTCCCGCATATCCTCTCAAGTTGTCATTCCATGCAACAAACAGGTTCACCTTTTTGCCGACAGAGACCTCGGTAACCTGCCAGAAACAATAGAAATCCTTATTATGCATTACAATTGGATTTAAAGGATCCTGATGCCATTCAAGACTCAGATCTGATGATCCGGGTTGAAGGGATCCCAGAAAAATCAGTTTAGAATGCCCGAGAGTTGCTGCACAGGAAAGATCTTCAGAGTATCTGCAGGATCTGGCACTCAGAATCGTTATCTTCGAAATGCCTGCAAAAAAAGCCATAATGACAAAAAGGGCAACAAGCACCTCTATCAGCGAAAAACCTTTCATTTTACCACCCGCCATGATTCTTTATACTCCCACATCCTCACCAGCCCTGAGGAGGGTAAAAGCCTTACTGCTATGGACCTGTCTTGCGATCTAATGTATATGGTGCCGGCGTTGCAGCAGCCCATACAGGAAAAACTGGTACAATTATTCAGAAAACTCACCGCGTCCTGGGGTATACTTGATTTATTAGGCCCAGCAGATGCATGGCTCCCATAGGATATTCCATCTGCCAGATAATACGGGCCTAACTGCTCCTCACCTTGATCTAGACTGGAATTATCGTTTGTATCACCATATCCGATGCACATCTGTTCTTCCGGCCGGAGAAGAACCCGCCAGGTAATGCCCTGTTCCATAGCTTTGTCCCGTGCTCGAGAAAAAAGGGCTATGAATTCATCCCCCTGTCTAGTTAATGCCTTTTCTGAAATATAGCCGCTGAGATTCGGCAAGGCTATAGCCGCCATTATGGAAATAATGACCATGACCACCAGCAATTCAAGAAGGGTTACGCCCTTCGATTTCATATCATATTTTTAGTAATTAGATCCGACCTGTTCAGTTCCTTCAATACAGCATTTGCCAAACAGATGCCCCAGAGTATTTCACCTTCTACATCGAGCCATGCAAGTTTCATCCTGTCACATGCATAAACCCTGTCTACAATTTTAATATAACGTTTGCCCGAGAAAATCCAAGGGGCACTGATACGATCATTAAATGCGAACCATGGACGTATGGTATTGTTAACAAATGGATCTACAGCATCATAACTAACAAGAAACTCATCCATAAAGGGAATTATCTGTTTCAATCTCTTCATGATCATGCATGATGCCCATGAAAACTGCTCTGTAAAAGAGGTGAGCGTGTTATCGACTCTTACCTTTGTGACGATTGTTATCATTGCGGTTTGAGAACCACGTTCAATACTGAGTACAATGGGATACTCCATATCACTTCCGGGAGAAACGATCAGAAGATCTCCCATTCCGACGGGCATGACCTCATTATCAAGCTCGCATTTTCCAAAAAACATGAATCCGTCCGAAGGAGTGCGGGAACCGTTTTTCTCGGTCAGATAATACCTTGCTGCAAGTGTCGTATTTTGGATATTGATCCCTTTTATCTCCTTGCCCTGATAGAGATAATCCGCATTCCCGGCATAGACATAGTCCCCCTTTGCCCTTTCCACATAGGATCCGAGAACGTCTTTCATCTTTCCGTAATCCAGGGTATACATACCCATAATTGATGACATGTAGCGAAGGTACGAGATATAGTTAATACTTCCTGTCCTGCTCAAACCCGAGCAAAAAAGCTTTTCCCACGGCTCCATGCCAGGAATCAAGCCTAAAGGGGCATGGGCCAGAGACATGGGCTTTATCATTGACTTGCCCAGAACAGAGAGATACTTTTTCTGTATCTTTCTCGGAAATAAAAGGTCTTTGTCGTTATATAGATACTCGGGCTGGATATTAACCCTTTTCCCAGGCAGGATACTTTGCATGAGCAGCACTTTTCTCGGCTGAAGATCTTCAATAATAGAGGTGTCCAGTGATCCGAGGATAGGTTTTACTCCCTGCTCCCAGAACCCCCTGGTGATCAATGAGGGAATATTGTTTTGCACATGACCTGATTCTTCCTTTGCCGAGGTATCCACCCACAGGCACGAGAAACCTTTTCCAGCGAGCAGAGCACAGGCAACAAGACCTGACAAGCCCTCGCCCGAACCTATAACGTCATAGGTCCTCTTCATTCAATACCATCCTCATTCATAATAGATATCCCAATCCGCTTAAGCATGGCTGCGGTTACTCCCTGGCCGGACACCTGTCTATCCTCCAGCCATATTCTGTGAATGCCGCAGGAAGGGCTGTTATCCTTCAGTATTGCATACCGTACTTTGAGAAGTTCGGCAATCGTGCATACATGTACTGCACCATTAATGAAGTGCCCTGTGACGTCCTGACCTTCACGATTCATCAGCGTGGCCTTCCCTGCGAGCACCTCATGGCCGTCTCCACCTATAAAGTATGAGGCCGGCCGGGGCGTAGGGAGGCCTCCAAGCTGTTCGGGACAGACAGGAACAGGGGTGATATCGATACCCTTGAGTATCTGAAGATGCGATTTCGATTGATTGTTATACCTGCAGGGAATGCCCAAAAGGCAGGCACTCACCAGCACAGGGCCTTTTAATTGTTCAAAGGAGGATTTATGAGACATTGGGAATCATCCTTTGTGCTGCCGCGAATAAAGACTTTTCTCCCGACAATCTCAAGATCGCCTTGAGCAAACAGCTGTATGGCTCTCGGATATATCTGATGCTCCAGCCTCAGGATTCTTTCTTTTAATTCCTGTTCGGTATCATCCGGATACACGGGAACCACTGCCTGAATGAT
>JAFGTK010000299.1 GCA_016934135.1 Deltaproteobacteria bacterium
AGCCATGATTTACACCTCCTCCCTGTTAACATCTACCAGGAATGCCTTGTACTCAGGGATCATGGTGTTTGCATCTCCGATAAGCGGTGTTAAGTCATTGGCAATGCTTCCGGTCACGCGACCCTTATATCCGAAGTGCCACAGCATTCCGATCTGATGGAGTTTCTTACCATCAACCTCAAACGGTTTGAATCTCTTGGTTACCATGGCATACGCAATGATACCTTCCAGATTTCTGATGGAGGTAATTCTTACCTTGTCACCGTTCCTGATGCCTTTCTCTTTTGCCAGCTCTTCACTCAACTCTATGAACATATCCGGCACGAGTTCACCCAGCCATGGCAGCCATCTGGTCATCTGACCTGCCTGCCAGTGTTCTGTCACCCGGTAGGTTGTGCATACAATGGGGAATTTGTCTTTATCCGGGCTGCCGAATACACAGGCTGCAGCACCTTCGACGAGCATAGGATCGCATACCTGCTCCTGCACAGCCTTGTCCCAGCGGAATATCACCGGGGATTCCTGCTGCGCAGAGATGAGGTTTCTCACCTGTGACTCCAACGGCTCATAATGCTCGGGGAACGGTCCGTCGGCCATGCCCGGTGCAAAGAGCCGTGCGTGACCATGGGGCAGCATGATAAATGCGTATTTGCTTCCCGGTGCCCAGCCGCCGTCCGGAACATCGCCCAGCCACTTCTTGGACAGTCCGTCCCACCAGATAACGGGTTTGTCTTTGGCATAGGGTTTTCCCTGCTGATCAACGCTTGCCCGGTTGTAGATAATCCTTCTGTTCACCGGCCAGCACCATGTCCAGTCATGATAAAATCCCTGGCCGCTGGGGTCGGAGGTTCCACGGCGCATCATCCTGTTTTCAGTGTCCGAAATCGAATTACAGTAGAGCCAGTTGCCGCTGCACGTGGAACCGTCGTCCTGCAGGAATGCAAAACTCGGCACCATCTGGCCTGCTTTATACAGCGTGCCCTTGATCTCGGTATCTTTGAGGAAAAAGCCGTTGATCTCCCTGGCAACCACTCGCGGATCAGGATGGTTGACATGCCCGTCCATACCCATCTTTGCATAATCCCAGTTTAGATCAAGAATGGGTTCGGGGAATGCGCCGCCTTCTTTCTTGTAGAGTTCTTTGAGCTTGAAGACGAGCTCGGTTATGATATACAGGTCATCCCGTGCATCTCCTGGCGGATCTGACGCCTTCCATCTCCACTGCGCCCATCTTCCGGAATTCGATATGGAACCTTCTTTTTCCATGGATGCTGCAGCGGGAAGGAGGAACACCTCCGTGTTGATATATGCGGGATCGACGCCTGCTTCCTTCTGCCAGAATGCCGATGTCTCGGTCTCCCACAGATCCACTGCCACGAGCCAGTCAAGCTTTGCGAGCGCCCTTCTCACAAGACGGGAACTCGGGCAGCCCACTGCAGGATTCTGCCCCCAGCAGAACAGTCCTTCGATATTTCCCCAAGCCATCTGCTCTATAATGGGGATCGTGGAATAGTTCTTGCCGTTGTCGATCTTTCCTAGGTAGCTGTATCCGGTCTCCAGATCAGCATCCCGCCAGAAAGCCTTGAGCAGACTTGCTGAATACTTTGGATAATTCCCCCACCAGTTTGCACTCATGGGATCATTGCTGACCGGGGTGCTTTCTTTAACATACTGTTCGTATGTCTGCTGAGATGCTGTCGGCGTCTTGAGATAACCCGGCAGGATATGGAACAGCGCTGCATGGTCCGTGGAACCCTGCACATTGCTCTCTCCACGCAGGGCGTTGATACCGCCGCCCGCAACACCTATGTTGCCCAGCAGAAGCTGCAGGACTGCATATGCTCTCACATTCTGAGAACCGTAGGTGTGCTGGGTAGCACCCATCGCATACATGATAGTGGCAGACTTTTCAGGTTTATAGGTAGAGGTATACAGATCATACACCTCTTCATAGATCTTCGGGTCTCCGCCGGTGATCTTGCAGACCGTCTTCATATCATAGCGCGCATAGTGCTTCTTCATGAGCTGGAAGACACAGTTCGGATCTGTAAGCGTCGTGTCTTTCAGCGGGTTGCCGTTCTCATCCATCTGATAGCTCCAGGTGGATTTGTCATACTTCGCGTCGGTAAGCCCGGAAAAGACACCGTCGAGATCCGCGGGACCCTTGAATCCTGGATCTACGAGAAATGCGGCATTGGTGTAATTGATCACATAATCCTTCTGTATCCTGCCTGTTGAGATGGCATAATTGATCATGCCGCCGATAAAGGCGATATCAGAGCCTGAACGCAAACGTGCATACAGGTCAGAGGTAGCGGATGTCCTGGTAAACCTGGGGTCAATACTGATGAGCTTTGCCCCTCTCTTTTCTCTCGCCTCATTGACCCACTTGAACGAGATCGGGTGATTCTCCGCGGCATTGGATCCGATGCACATGATGACATCGGCATGTCCAATATCTATCCAGTGATTCGTCATTGCCCCACGACCGAATGAATTCGCCAGACCGGCGACAGTGGAGCTGTGTCAAATACGCGCCTGGTGCTCTATATACACCAGGCCTAAAGCCCGTTTAAATTTTACCAGAGAGTAAACCTCTTCGTTATCAAGGCCGGCTCCGCCAAGTGAAGCGATGTTTTCAACACGGTTCACTATCTGCCCTTTGCTGTTTCTCTTTATGAACCCTTTGTCCCTGGCCTTTTTTACGTTGCGTGCAATCTTGTCCAGTGCCCATTCCCAGCTGACTTCTTTCCAGGCGTCTGCGCCCGGAGCCCTGTAAAGGACCTTGTTAAGTCTCTTGTCATTGTTGGGTATCTGGTATAACGCACTGCCTTTAGAACACAAAGACCCTCTGTTGATGGGGTGGTTCGGGTCACCTTCCGTGTTAATGACCTTCCCGTTCCTTACGTGGGCGATGATACCGCATCCCACCGCACAGTAAGGACAGATTGTGGGCACCTCTTTTGCGTAACGCACTTTCAGAGGCTGTGCCAGTGCAGACTTTACACCAACACTTGCACCAATGCCCGCAACGGCAAGGGTCCCGCCCGAAAGCTTCAGGAAACCCCTCCTAGTAATATTCATAAAGCCCCCCTGTTAAGATAATTTTTTTCAGCTTGATAATTTATACTATTACCTTCATGAGTACAACAAAAAATTGAGCGGTCATTCATTGTAATTATATGTATATAATTATATAATGTAACACGCTGTCAATACTTACTTGTTTTTAAAAGATCAATTTCACATCAGGATTATAACGAAGACAATCAGTGAGTATCAGACTGATCTTCATTTAAACATGTTGAGGAATCATGATATAATAACCGTATTGACGATAGTTGATTTCGTGTATTTTTTTATTACGGAGGACAGAACATGATGCTGATCTTAACCGGCGAAAAGGGCTGCGGCAAAACATTTCTGATCAGGGATCTGGTCTTTGCGCATAATATCCGCGTGCAGGGTTTTTTAAGCCTGAAGGAGATAACCGATGGAGAGGTTACCGGAATATCACTGCTCATCCTGCCAAAACAAAAAATGTTTCCCCTTGCAACCACCTCTCCTATTAAAACAACCGAGAAAACCTCCCGGTTCTATTTCTATCCCAAAATCATCCACCTCGTGAACAGGCATTTTCACCATATCAAAAAAGGCTTGCCCTTTGTGTTTGATGAATTCGGCTTTCTTGAAATGTACCAGAAAGGGCACTTCCCCATCTTCGAAAACCTGATACAAAACCGGCACAAAACACTGATGATTGTGCGGAGAAACCTTTTGGATGATTTTCTCTCTTCATATTGTCGTGATATAAACTTTTCTGTCGTAGATATGGGGAAATGTGACAGGCAGTATGCCCAAAACAGCATCCTTGCCTTTTTAAATCCTCCATCAAACACGAATCATGGTTGACATTTGATCTTTATTTATCTGAGAATGCGAGTCTATGATGACATCGGAGGTATGACATGGAACAAAACGTCGGAGTTCTCGACAGGATCAGCAGGACCATAGTGGCTATGGCCCTGTTGTTTGTCTTGTTAAAAAGCGGGAAGGTAACC
>JAFGTK010000300.1 GCA_016934135.1 Deltaproteobacteria bacterium
CTCCCGCCTGAAAGAGCTCACTGTTTCTTCAGAACCTAGGATCGATGTCCCCAGGGGAGAGTTCGGGAAAAAGGCATCGGCAAAAAGATCCGTAATATAATCATCCGGGGTGTCTTCCGTCATGCTGATCTCTTGCAGCACGACCTTCTTTTCTTTCTCGAGTTCGTCGGTATCGATCCGGGAATGCAGAAACAGGTCAAAGAGGATGTCAGCAGCCTTGTCCAGATGCTCATCGAGCACCTTTGTATAGTAGACGGTATATTCCTTGGCAGTCTGCGCATTGAGGACACCGCCGAGTGCATCTATCTCCCGGGCTATCTGAATGGCACTTCTTCTATCCGTGCCCTTAAAGAGCATGTGCTCGATAAAATGCGCTATCCCCAGATGTCCTGGCGGGTCATGACGTGACCCGACATTAACCCAGATACCCAGGGAGACGGAACGCACCTCGGACATGGTCTCGGAAATGATTCGGATGCCGTTATCAAGTACCGAAGAGCTAACCATGCAATATCAGCGGTTGGTGTCGTTCAGGGCTTCTTTTCTGCTGAGACGAACCTTGCCTGTCTTGCTGTCTATTCCTATGACTTTGACAATGATCTCATCGCCCTCACGGACAACGTCTCTGACCTTCTCGACCCTCTCATTTGCCAGCTGAGAGATATGAACAAGCCCCGATTCTCCTGACGGAAAATCGACAAATGCGCCGAAATCCATAATCTTCGCCACCTTGCCGCTGTATACACGCCCGGTCTCAAGCTCCTCTGTAAGGATATTGATCATATCCACAGCCATCTTTGCATGATCTTCGTCAGGAGAAAAGATATCCACACGGCCTGAGTCGTCAATCTCGATCTTGGTGTCGGTTTTGGCGGTGATCTCTTTTATCATCTTACCGCCCGGGCCGATTATATCCCGTATTTTATCCGGATTAACCTGCATGGTATAGATCCTCGGAGCATAAGGAGATATGTCGGGTTTGGGCACTGATATCCTTTCATTCATCTTGTCAAGGATCGTCATCCTTCCGATTTTTGCCTTTTCAAGGGCATTGCCCAGAACCTCTCTTGGAAGCCCGGATATCTTGATGTCCATCTGGAGTGCTGTCACCCCGTCAGATGTTCCTGCCACCTTGAAGTCCATATCTCCCAGGTGATCTTCATCACCAAGGATATCCGAAAGGATCATGTATTCGTCTTCTTCCTTGATGAGACCCATGGCAATGCCTGCCACCGGCTTTTTCAAGGGTACGCCCGCGTCCATCAGTGACATGGAGCCGCCGCATACCGTGGCCATCGAGGAAGATCCGTTGGATTCAAGGATCTCGGATACCAGCCTTATGGTGTACGGGAATGTTCCTTCATCCGGGAGCACCTGGCTCAAGGCTCTTTCTGCAAGGTTGCCATGGCCGATCTCTCTTCTGCTCGGCCCCCTGAGCATCCTTACTTCTCCAACGCTGAATGGAGGAAACGAATAGTGCAGCATGAACGATTTCGTTGTCTCTCCGAGAAGCGTCTCCACTCTCTGCTCGTCACGGGGAGTACCCAGCGTGGTTGTTGCCAGGGCCTGTGTTTCACCTCTTGTAAAAAGCGCCGACCCATGGGTTCGGGGAAGGATACCCACCTTGCAGTCAATATGCCTGATATCGTCAAACCCTCTTCCGTCGATACGGAGCCTGTTTTGCCTCATGAATCGACGAAGGGTCTCTTTTTCTACGCGGGAAAATGCCGTTTTTGCTATGTTCAGCTTCTCTTCTCCCTCTTCCATATAGCGTTCGATTATCTCTTTATGGAGCGTTTCCGTAAGGGACTGTCTTTCCTGTTTGGTATGAGAACCTGAAATAATCTGATCGAATCTCGGTTCGGCAAGGGATTTTATCTCGCGATAAATCTCGGGATCATCGGGGATCACCGAAACTTTCCTCTTTTCCTTCCCGACACCGGCCCTTAATTCTTCTATGGCTTCTATGACCTCTAGAATACGGGTATGAGCAAAAGATATTGCATCAAGAATCGTCTGTTCAGGAAGCTCTTTGGCCTCGCCTTCGACCATTACAATTGCATCCTTTGTGCCTACTACCAGTAATTCCATCTGGGAGTTTTCCAGCTGGGCAAAAGATGGATCTATAACAAAAGCTCCATCGATATAGCCTACCCTGGCCCCGCCAATGGGTCCGGCAAAGGGGATATCCGATATGTGCAGTGCTGCCGAAGCGCCGTTAATTGCAAGGACATCGGGGGTACACTCAGGATCCGCTGAGAGCACCATGGCTATTACCTGGAGTTCATTATAAAACCCTTTGGGGAAAAGCGGCCGGATCGGCCTGTCGATACACCGCGCAGTAAGGATCTCCTGCGTGCCGGGTCTTCCGTCACGCTTGATGAATCCACCCTTGATCCTTCCGGCAGCATAGCTCATTTCCTGATATTCAACGACAAGCGGAAGAAAATCTATGCCTTTTCTTTCTTCCTTCGATGCCGTGGCCGTAACCAGAACAACACTGTCCCCCTGATAAACAAGGACAGAACCATCCGCCTGTCGTGCAACATCGCCAACGGAAAAGATTAGCGTTTTGCCCGTACCTTTTGTTTCAATTTTCATATTTTACCCTACTTCCGGAGACTGAGCGCCTGTAATAACTCCCGGTATCGCTTGATATCGCGATCCTTTATGTAATTCAGCAGCCTTCTCCTCTGTCCGACCAGCATCAGGAGTCCTCTCCTTGAGTGATGGTCCTTCTTGTGGAGCTTGAAATGCTCTGTAAGATCATTGATCCTTTTTGTCAGGATAGCGACCTGCACATCCGGAGATCCTGTATCGCCATCATGTGTTTTAAATTGATTAATTATTTCTTTCTTCTCATCAACACTTAAACCCACTTCTTTTTCCTCCTAATCGAGCTTACTCCTTGTTTAGGAATATTTATCAAAGGTTGTTAGCACACCCATGATTCTGCTGTAAATAGTTAATAAGGCCTAAACCCCCGTTCTATGTAACCCCATATTCCCGCACATGGCTGAGATCTGGCAACACATAGCAGCCGCATGTCGGTATTGAGCACGGCAACATAGCTCCCCTGACTGACATCAACCTCATCGAGCAGCCAGGAAACCTGGATGGGATTACCGTCCAGGATGCCGCTCTCTCCAGTGCGCGTAACCCTTACCTTTGGTATGTGGAGCGCCGATGATAGAGGAATTACCACATCCTCCCCTTTCGACACTTTCTCCCCGAGTGTATCGATCGTCATTGCATCATCAAGATGAAACCCTTCGGACCTGAACCGTCTGAGTTCACGAAGATAACCTCCGTATCCCAGATATGCCCCCAGGTCCCTGGCAATGGACCGGATATATGTCCCGCGGGAACAGATGATCCTGGCATTGATCCAGTCCGGTCCATAATCGAGGACTTCAGTATGTTCAATAAATACCTGTTTCGATCTGGGCTCGACTTCCTGGTTTGCCCTGGTAAGCTTGTACAGCGGCTTCCCATTGATTTTCTGGGCGCAATATCTTGGGGGAAGCTGATCAATCCACCCTTTGTTTTTATCAAACCAGGCCAGAGCCTTGTCAATATCGATGGAAACATTGTAAAAACTCTCCATGGGCGTTCCGGTGACATCATCGGTATCCGTGCACATATCAAAACCGATCGTTGCCACATATTCCTTTTCATGTGCATGCATAAAGGGCAGCAACTTTGTTCCCTGGCCTACACCGATGCATAAAAGGCCTGTAGCAAAAGGGTCAAGCGTTCCAAAGTGTCCGGCCCTCTTTGCTTTGAGTATGGCCATAACCCGGTCAAGCGCTTTCCTGGAGGTTATACCCTCTGGTTTATCAATGAGAATTATCCCTTGTTTACCCACTTCAATCCTTCTTCAACAACCTCGTCGATATTCTCGCAGGCCCTGCCTTTCAAGGTAAACCCGGCTGCACGTTCATGACCTCCTCCGCCAAAGGCCTGAGCCGTACGCAGTGCAGATTGACCAGACTTGCTCCTCATGGAACAGTGTACTGTATCCGGGTTCAGTTCCTTAAGAAATATGACTAGCTCGGCCCCGGCCAAAGACGCCATCTCTTCGACAATCCCTGATGCATCTTCCGGTTTGGCCTTTATCCTTTTCAGCTCCTGCAGACTGATATAACTTCCGTATACACCATCTGCCATCATCATCCTGTCCATAACCATACATAGGATCTGAAAGTAGGCCATGGATTTGCTCCTGCGCACCCGATAGGCTATAAGATTGGGATCAGCCCCCGCACGGGCGAGCTCATAGGCTATCCTGAACACTCGCGGGGTTGTATTTGCATGGATGAATCCGCCGGTATCTCCAAAAATCCCCAGATACAGATTTGACGCTATTGCCTGTGTAATCTCTATTTCCATGGCCCGCAGCAGATCATAGACCATCTCGGAGGCCGAGGATTTTCGAGAATCTATCCAGCAGGTCATTCCTTCTTTATTCTCAGTCTTGTGATGGTCAACTATAACAATCTCTCCCCGGGGATGAAGCCCCCCCAGCATATTCATATCGGATACATCCAGAAGGATGGATATCTGGGGCTTTACGCTTTTATGATTCTTCGGCGCCGGGGTAAAAAGCAACGAACTTGGGATCGGGGTAGGGTAGACAAGCTTGACCATCTTCCCCATAGAGAGCAGCCCGTAAGCCAGTGCCCTTGAGGAGCCCACGGCATCCTCATCCGGCCCCTCATGGGTTATGATCTCAAAACGCTCATTGTTTCTGAGGATATCAACAATCAGGTTTTTCATCTTTTTCTATATCTTCCAATATCCCGTCGATCTTGGATCCATATTCGAACGAAGCATCATACTGAAACGAAAGTTCTGGCACATTCTTGAGATGCAGAATCTTTCTCATCTCACGCCGCAGATATCCCGCAGCACTGTCAAGCCCCTGTTGAGCCTGATCTTTCCTGTCTTCATTGATGATGCAGAAAAAAACGCGTCCTATCTTCAGGTCCATACTTACATCTACGCCTGTAATCGTAACGCCCTCTACCCGCGGATCCTTCACCTTTCTCTGTATCAGCTCGGCTATGGTCCGGACAAGAAGATCCCCCACCCTTGCCTGTCTCTTTGTCACCAGCTTCATACGTGTATGATCTCCGTTTCGATGTTTAATATTTCCACGCCTGGAAACTCGGAGAGGAACAGGGACATCTTGTCCATGACAGAATTGATATATGCGGAATCATTACTGACCATGGCAATGCCGATCGTTGCAGCCTGCCATTTGTCCTGGTCATCGACCTCGGCAATGGAGACATTCATCCGGGAAATTCGGTCTTTGAGCGATTTTAATATCTTGCGTTTTTCCTTCAACGATCGTGCACCTATCACCTTGAATCTTACCCTAAAGGCACCGATCACCACGAAGGCTCGATCTCCATTTTCTTCTGGGTATATATTTCTATGACATCGCCGAGCTTAAGATCATTAAAACTGCCCAGCCCTATTCCGCATTCATATCCGTTTGCAACCTCTTTAGCGTCATCCTTAAAACGTCTCAAGGATTCAACCCTTCCCTCATGAACTACGACATTATCCCGAAGGAGTCTTGCGTGAGCCCCGCGCAGTATTGTGCCTTCCGTCACCATGCAGCCCGCTATTATACCTATCTTCGGAACCTTGAAGAGGTCGCGCACCTCTGCCCTTCCCTGTATAACCTCTTCGTAGACCGGCTCCAGCATTCCC
>JAFGTK010000301.1 GCA_016934135.1 Deltaproteobacteria bacterium
ATCGTTGATACCTACGGCGGATTTGCAAGCCATGGCGGCGGTGCCTTTTCCGGTAAAGACCCGTCCAAGGTGGACAGATCTGCGGCATATATGGCCAGATTTGTTGCAAAGAATATTGTTGCGGCTGGCCTGGCAAAGAAGTGTACAGTACAGCTCGCTTATGCAATCGGCGTAGCCGAGCCTGTTTCCGTCATGATCGATACGCAGGGGACCGGGATAATCTCAGATGAGAAACTGGGCGTGATCGTACAGGCTGTATTCCCTCTCAAGCCAAAAGGCATCATCGAGAAGCTTGACCTTCTGCGGCCTATCTTCAAGAAAACTGCCGGATATGGTCATTTTGGAAGAGAACTTCCGGAGTTTCTCTGGGAAAAGACCGATATGGTCGATATATTAAAAGAAAAGGCGGGGGTATAATGGCAGATAGTGTAACAAGGCTGGATCAGATTCAGCTGCCGGATTTTTCAGGAATGGGCCATAAGGTTGCTGATATCTCACAGGCCGGGTTCGGCCAGAAGGAAATCGCCATATCCGAGCATGAGATGCCGGGCCTCATGGCCTTGAGGGAAAAATATGCTGCAAGCAAGCCTTTGAAGGGGGCACGGGTTACCGGGTCCCTGCACATGACCATTCAGACAGCGGTGCTCATAGAGACCCTGAAGGCATTAGGCGCCGATGTCCGCTGGGCGTCGTGCAATATCTTTTCGACACAGGACCATGCTGCGGCAGCCATCGCAGACGGCGGAACACCCGTGTATGCCTGGAAGGGCGAATCCCTGGAGGAATACTGGATGTGCACGCTGGCGGCATTGAGCTTCCCCGGAGACAAGGGGCCAAACCTCATCGTTGATGACGGCGGTGATGCGACGCTCATGGTACACCGGGGGTATCGGGCAGAGGAGAATCCTGCCCTGCTGGACGAGCCCACCGGCAACAAGGAACTCTCTATTATCAATGCGGTCCTTAAATACAAGTACAAAGAAGACCCCACATTCTGGCACCGGATGGTTCAGGACATCAAAGGTGTTTCCGAGGAGACCACGACCGGTGTTCACCGTTTGTACCAGATGATGGAGAACAAGACCCTGCTCTTCCCTGCAATCAACGTGAACGACTCTGTCACTAAAAGTAAGTTTGACAATCTCTATGGCTGCAGAGAGTCCCTGGCAGACGGAATCAAGAGGGCAACCGATGTCATGGTGGCAGGCAAAGTCGTTTGCGTATGCGGTTACGGCGATGTGGGCAAGGGTTGTGCCCAGTCCATGCGCGGCTTCGGGGCGAGGGTTCTTGTCACGGAGATCGATCCTATATGTGCCCTGCAGGCATCGATGGAGGGATATGAGGTTACCACTGTCGAGGATGCACTGGCTGAGGCGAATATCTTTGTTACCGCTACTGGAAACTGCAAGGTTATCCGTATCGAGCATATGGAAAAGATGCTCGACCAGGCAATCGTGTGCAACATCGGCCATTTCGATAACGAGATAGAGGTGGATAATCTTGAGGCGTACCCGGGGATTACGAGGATGAACATCAAACCCCAGGTGGATAAGTACACGTTCCCTGACGGTCATGCCATCTATATGCTCGCAGAAGGAAGGCTCGTGAATCTGGGCTGCGCAACCGGACACCCGTCATTCGTCATGTCAAACTCATTCACCAACCAGGTGCTTGCACAGATGGATCTGTGGTCCAACCCGAGAGAAGTCAGCGTCACCACACTGCCAAAGGAACTCGACGAGGAGGTGGCCAGGCTTCATATCGAAAAATTGGGTGTCAAAATGACCAGACTGACCAAGGAGCAGGCAGATTATATCGGCGTAAAGGTGGAAGGACCCTACAAGCCGGATCATTACCGGTACTGATAAAATTCAAGGTGTAAGGTTCAAGGTACAGGGTTAAGGAAAGTTTTCCTTACACCTTATACCTCAGACCTTGCACCTTTTTTATAGGTGTCCGTCCAGCCATTCGTGAAGGTCTTTCAGTACTATTGCCCTGTCTTCCGGCAGTTCGTTATAGACCTCGTGCTTCAGCCCGTCATAGCGTTTTATGGTCTTGTCCGAAGCCCCGATGAGATCATACAATCTCTCCTGCCCTGAAAAAGAAGTGTCGATGGACCCATACTGGATGAGGACCGGAACCTTGATTTTCCCTGCATTATCCGCCCCGATAGTGGTGTAGGTGTTCATCTGTTCTGCGAGTCTCGGTGTAATTACGTTGTATACGAGGGGGTCTTCCTTGTATGCCTTCACCACATCAGGGTCTCTGCTGATGAACTCGGGAGGCAGAGGGGATTTCACGGAGATGCCGGGGAGAATCCCGGATAGGATTTTTGTGAGGTAGAGGAGAGCTTTGCCTATCTCCGGACCAGGTCCTGAACCGGTGCCCGAGAGGATAAGACCCCTGGTATCGTCGGGATCCTGTTCCACGAAGTTCATTGCAATGAGGCTACCCATGGAATGGCCGAGGATAAAATAGGGTATCCCGGGGAATTTCCTTTTGATCACTTCAGCTCGAAATAACTTCTCATCTTCGAGGAATTCCTGAAAACTGTTTACATACCCTCGTTTCCCATCACTCCTGCCGTGGCCTCTGTGGTCATTGCCGAACAGGACATACCCGGCCGGGACAAGTTCATCGATGACGTTTTGATACCTGTCGATATGTTCAGCATAGCCGTGTATGATGTGTAAGGCTGCCTTCGGCGATCCATCTGGAAGCCATGCCTTCCAGAAGAGAGAAAGCCCGTCACCACTTGTGAGTTTTCCATCCAATGTATCCATCAATACCCCCTTTCATGAGAATTCATATGCAATGACTTTGATAATGTCATAAACGCCCAGGCAGGACAACCAGTTATTGTTCAACCCTGCTTCACTCCCAGATGTTCATTCATGCAAAGGAATACTTGTATTCATTGAAGGCCCAGATAATCTGCAGGCTGACCATATTGCTGCGAAGTATTGTTGACAGGATTACCTTTAAAGGATATAAGAATGAATGCTCATTCATAAAAAGAGAGTAAGATAATTAAGATAAGGAGGGTAATATGGCAAGTCAATGGGTAGACGAAAGGGATATTAAATTCTTATTGCATGAAGTCTTTAATATTGGGGATCTCCTTGGAAAGGCACCTTTTGAAGATCATGATGCAGACATGGTAAACATGGTTCTTACTGAGGCCGCAAAGCTTACCGAAAACGAGATCGCACCAACCTATCCCGACGAAGTTCAGGGGAAACCGGTAGAGGTTAAATTTGAAAATGGCGAGGTAAAGGTTCCCGAGGCATACCACAGATTATACAAGCTCTACTGCGAAGGCGGATGGCTGACCACCTCCGAAGGATACGAGGTTGGCGGTCAGGGGCTGCCCTTTACCGTGAGTGCTGCATGTGCAAACATGTTCCTGTCAGG
>JAFGTK010000302.1 GCA_016934135.1 Deltaproteobacteria bacterium
GCTATCAGGCGTACATGCTTTCTATGATTTCTGAGAAGTTACTTCCTATTACCTTGCGCTTCATCTTGAGCGTAGGGGTAAGCTCTCCGGTTTCAATACTGAACTCCTTTGGCAGCAGATTGAATTTGCGTATCTGTTCAACCTTGGCATAGTCCTTCATGAGGCTGTTGATCTTTTCGTTATAGAAAGACACGATCTCGGGCTTTGTTATCAGATCCTCATTCGTATCAAAGGGAATGCCCTGATTTTTTGCATAGGTGGTGAGTTCTGAGAAATTCGGAACGATAAGGGCGCTTAAATATTTTCGCCCTTCGCCGATAATCACTGCCTGCTCTATGAACAGATCGGCTGCGAGAGTATTCTCGATGTTCTGGGGAGATATGTTTTTGCCGCCTGCAGTAACGATTATATCCTTTTTCCTGTCAGTGATATGCAGACACCCCTTTTTATCGATATTGCCGATGTCGCCGGTCATGAACCATCCGTCCTCGGTAAAGACATCACTGGTCTCCTGCGGCTTGTTGTAATAACCTTTCATTACCTGAGGGCCCTTGACAAGGATCTCGCCGTCTTCTGCAATCCTGATCTGTGTATCGGCCAGAGCAGGGCCTACAGAGCCGAATTCAAAAACCTCGAACCTGTTGACATTTGTTACAGGCGTCGTCTCTGTCAGGCCGTATCCATTATGTACCGGAACACCGATGCTGTTGAAAAACCGATCGATCTCTACTGAAATGGCTCCTCCTCCACTGATGAAGATTCTTACCTTGTTCAGTCCAAGTGCCTCGCGCAGTTTTGAAAACACTATCTTTTCCGCAAGTGCATACTGAATCTCCAGGACCAGGGGCATGGATCTGTTCAGGACCCTGTAGTCAACCGCTCTGTCAGCTACATCAGTTGCCCATGAGAAAAGTTTCTTCTTAAGGGGTGCTGCCTTTTCAACCTGCGAAAGTATACCTGAATGCAGCTTTTCAAATAATCTGGGCACACTCACTACAAGCGTCGGCCTTGTTTCCTGCAGATTCTGAAGCACGGTTGAAAAACTCTCGGCCAGATTGTTTACAGCACCTATATGAAGCATGAGGTAAACCGATACAGTCCTTCCCAGGGAATGACTCCAGGGAAGGAAGCTCAGGACAGAGTCCTTATGATCGATTATGGGATGTGATGCATAACACTGCAGCACATTGGAAACAAAGTTTCCATGTGTAAGCATAACCCCTTTGGGTTGTCCTGTGGTCCCTGATGTATAAATGAGTGTTGCAAGGTCATCCGGCTGAATCTCACCAAGCCTTTTCTCAAAGGCTTTTTTGTCTTTTGAATCCTGACCCATGTTCATGACCTCATCCATGAACAGGATGTTCTTTTCATCCGTATCTATCTTCTCGAATGTGATGATGTATTTGACGCCCTTGATACTGGACTTTACGCTTAACACCCGATCAAGATGATCCTTGTCAGAGACAAACACGACCTTTGATTCAGAGTCATTGATAATGTAAGCTGCTTCAGGACCTGAATTTGTCGCATATATGGGCGCATCCGCTGCCCCTATTGACAATGCAGCAAGGTCTGCAACGAGCCATTCCCAGCAGTTTTCGGAGAATATGGATACAATCTCACCGCGTTTAACCCCCAGAGAGATCAGCCCCAGACCGAGCCTTTCAACCATATCCCTCATCTTTCTCCAGCTGATCGGGACATATTTCCCTTCTTTCTTGTAACAGATACAGGGCTCGAACTGATACTTTTCCGCCCTGTTGTGAAAAATTCCAGCTATGCTTTTTTCAGAATATACCATTTTGTCCTCCTTATGGTTTCTTAAGATGCCTGATACATCTCATGGCTTGCCAGGATCGTTTCTAATAAGATTACCATAAACACTCTTTTCCGCCCCGGTAAATGATATTTGTAGCTGATGCTGTTTATCGCGCCCATCTCTGCCATAGATTGTTCACATGAAGAGGGATCAAGATTCAATTAGGGCCTATATACCTTTCTGATTCAATTATCAATTAGTTTTCATTAAAATAATTATGAAAAACAAATAGATGGAGATATGAGAGTGTGATTGATAGACCTATTGTACGATAGTTTATGACAGGTTAATAGCTGTCATTTCACACAGGCTTTGTATGGATGATTCTGCACATTACGTTTATAGTATTCTTGCCATCCGGTTGTGAATAGTACTATATAAAATGTATGAGACATGCACTGAGTATTGATCTTGAAGAATTCTTTCAGATACATGCCCTTTCAGATGTTATAAGCGAGGATTCATGGAAGAAATATCCTTCTTCTGTTGAAAGCAATACAGGGAAGATACTTGAACTGCTCGAATCCCGCAATATCACAGCAACGTTTTTCTGCCTGGGTTGGATTGCCGAGAATCATCCTGATCTTATAAAACGCATTCATTGTCTGGGACATGAAATCGCATGTCACGGGTATTCCCATCAGGTCATCTATAATCAGGACAGGAACACATTTTACCAGGATGTTTCAAAGGCAAAAAAGATCCTGGAAGATATTACAGGCTCACCAGTCATCGGATACCGTGCACCTACTTATTCCATTACAAAAAAGACAATCTGGGCAATTGACATCCTTGAAGATCTCGGATTTCGATATGACTCGAGCATCTTTCCCATATACCATGACAATTACGGTATACCTGATGCCCCAAGACTGCCTCACATTATTAAAGGCACTGCCTTAGTTGAATTCCCTATCTCCACTCTTACTGTCGGAGGTTACAATATTCCCATATCAGGAGGCGGGTATTTCAGGCTTTTCCCGTATCTCATCACAAAGAACGCGCTAAGGGTCATTGAGAAAAGAAATGAGCCGTTTGTTTTCTATATACATCCGTGGGAACTCAATCCACAGACGCCGAGGATTGAGGGGATGTCTTTGATTTCACGTTTCAGGACATATATCGGGATCACACGTGCATTTGCCAGATTCAGCACCCTGATCGACGACTTTTCATTTACAACCCTTTCTCAGGTCCTGGAAGATCAGGGGCTTCTAAAATAATATTTACTTAAAATGCATGGGGCAGTTCCCGTAAATGTGCAGTGGTGCGGTTCTTTGTGGTGAAATCTATAAAAGCCCTTTTTACGGCCTCTTCGCTGAGTCTTGTAACCTCGGCTGTTTCACCGGCACTTATTGAATGCTCCCATGCAAACAGAAGAAGATCCAGCTTGTCAAAGGGTATGCGGAAGAAGAATTCCTGGTCGCTTACAGGAAGGCTGAACGTGTCCGGAGACGGGCTGCGGTTGATGATCTCAGGGGTCACCTTATAATAATGCGCCAGCTGATAGACCTGGTTCTTGTACAGATGTGCCAATGCCTCGATATCCGTGCCCCCGTCTCCGTATTTGCAGAAATCGCCGAGGATTAATTCCGTCCTGTTGGTCGTCCCTGCAACAATGCAGTTCCTTCTTTCAGCCTCGGCATAGAGATGTATCATGCGCGATCTGATCTTGATGTTGGCAAAAGAGGTAATGGTTCTGAAGGCGTCGGCCTTCAGCCGTTTCCTCTTAATAGTACCGTCAGGGAGCTGAACCTGAAGAACATAGACACTGAATGAGTCTCTCTCAAGGAGATCGGTAGGAAGGGAGATATTGTATTTACATCCCGGAGAATATTCGGGCACAAGACCTTTGATGAATTCATCACGCGCCTGGTATGCCACCACACTTTCGACAGTCGGGGTTATATCGATCTCTCTATATTCGATATCGAGTTTTTCTGCATGACTGCGTGCATATTCGCTGCTGATGGGGTTCGACTCCTTTTCCGGCAGTATCAGGCCATACACATTGTCCTTTCCGAGTGCATGCACCGCTATCTCGGCCATAACCGCGGAATCTATACCGCCGCTCAAACCCACTACAATGCCTGTCCTGCGGAATTGTCCCTTTACCTGCTCCTGGACAAAAGCGGAAGTCCTCGCCGCCTCTTGAGCCGGATCAATCACGAGTACATCGGTATTGAATTTCATGCTTCATCTCCCCCTTATCAGCAGTTCATGTTTCAAAATAACCGTAATGAATATCATCGGATATTTCAAGGCGCATCATTACCTCGATCTTGTCGGACAACACAATTTATACCTGGGCTCCTCTATTAATTTTTTACATTGAAATAATAATATTTGATCACTATGATGCCGATACTGTTATCAATCAAGTTATAAGAGAGAGGATTCAAATGTCTGATATTCAAACAACAATTATAGATTTTATCAAAGAGAATTTCATCATGGGCCGCAGCGATACCAAAATCGATGCCGAAGAATCACTCATCGAGAGCGGCATCATGGATTCCACAGGTGTACTGGAACTGGTTGAATTCCTGGAATCCACCTTCAATATCCAGGTCGAGGACGAAGAGCTTGTTCCTGAAAATCTGGAAACCATAAAGAATATAATCGAATTTTTAAAGACAAAGGGTGTCTCATAGTGGCAGAACTTGTTCATCATTTTCTGGAAACATCAGCCGGAAAGGCTGCCGGAAAAACAGCATTGCTCAATGGTGAAAATACCTCAACCTACCAGGAGATCGAATCTCTTGCCGATAAGGTTTCCTCGTTATTGCTCGACAGCGGTCTTTCCAAGGGGGATCGTGTCCTCATGATCATGGAGAATTCCCTTGAAAGTGTTGCAAGCTATTATGGGATACTCAAGGCGGGGTGCGTATGTGTCGAGGTGCCGGATAAATCCACACTCAGCGAGGCAGCGTATTTTATAGAGAATTCCGGGGCACGTATGTGTATTCTCTCAAAGGGCAGCGCAAGAAGGCTCTCGGATATAGATATAGAGTTTGTCCTTTCTCCGGAAGCATCATTTTCAAGGAAGAATTTAACTGTTTATACCTGGGATGATGTTTATGGCCGGAATGATGAGCCTGGCCGGGCACAAATCAAAGAGGACGATCTTGCTGCAATCGTGTATACATCAGGGAGTACAGGCCGCCCCAAGGGGGTAATGCTTTCCCATAAGAATCTCTGCACCAATACCGCTTCAATCGTGAGCTACCTGGGTCTGACAGAATCCGACCGTATCATGGCGGTTCTCCCTTTCTATTACGTATACGGAAAGACACTGCTAAACACCCATTTCATGGTGGGAGGGTCTGTTGTTATCAATAACCGCTTTGCCTTTCCGAACAGTGTTATCAAGGACATGGTTGACAAGGAGGTCACCGGATTTGCAGGAGTACCGTCGACCTTTGCAATCCTGTTGAACCGGTCGATATTTGCAAAGACACGGATAAAAACGCTCAGATATGTCACCCAGGCAGGCGGAGCAATGGCCCCTGCCCTGACCAGGAGATTACTGGAGCATATCGGGAGCGCTTCGTTGTATATCATGTACGGTGCTACCGAAGCATCCGCGCGCCTTACATATCTTCCTCCGCAGCGGCTCATTAATGACAAGCTCGGTTCCATCGGAATCCCTATCCCGAATGTAGAGATCTCCATCAGAGACAACGAGGGAAACCAACTTGCTCCATTCGAGGTGGGCAATATCTGTGCAACAGGCGACAATATCATGCAGGGATACTGGCAGGACAAGGATGAGACGGACAAGGTCCTCAAACCATGGGGATTGGTAACCGGAGATCTCGGGCATGTTGACGAAGAAGGATTTATATATCTTACCGGCAGGAAAAAGGAGATGCTCAAGATAGGCGGAGAAAGGGTATCACCCAAAGAGATAGAGGATGCCATTACCGATTCTCAGATGGTTCACGAGGTTGCTGTGGTCGGCAGAGCCGATGAATTTCTTTCTGAAGTCCCTGATGCCTTCATTGTGCCGTTAGATGATAAATCTTTTGAACTCGATTCTTTAAAGTCTTTTGTAAAACAGAAGCTGTCTGTGCATAAGCAGCCTAAGTACTGGAATATTCTAAAATCTTTGCCAAAGAAACCTTCAGGTAAGATAGACAAGGGGGTACTGAAACAATGAATTTCTGTAAAAGATGCGTACTTCCGGAGACCTTTCCCGGAATCAGTTTTGATGAAAACGGAATATGCAATTATTGCCGGAACATACCTGTTCCTTCAGAAGAGGAAAAACTCTCTCATCTGCGAAAATTCGAAGCCCTTCTCGAGGAGAAGAGAGGCAGGCATCCTTTTGATGTGCTCCTGGCTTACAGCGGCGGAAAGGATTCCACATATACACTCTACATGCTCAGGAAGCACTATGATCTGAATGTCCTGTCATTTGTCTTCGACAATGGGTTCATATCCGAGCAGGCCATGCACAATATAAAGACCATGACAGATACCCTGGGTGCAGCATGTATCATTTTCAGGCCCCCGTTCAGTATCATGAAAAAGACCTTCAACCTTGCAGCCAGGAAGGATATTTACTCTCCCAAGACTCTCGATCGGGCAAGCTCGATATGTACTACATGCATAGGCATGGTCAAGGCCATGATCCTCAAGACAGCGCTGGCATACGATATCCCGCTTGTTGCATTCGGATGGTCGCCAGGCCAGGCCCCGATCAGTTCCGCCATAATGCAGACGAATCCCCGCCTTCAGCGATTCTCTCACCGGTCTGTGCGTGATCCGCTCATCAATCTTGTGGGCGAGGAATTGAGGGGATATTTTCTTAACGACAACGATCTTGCCGTTGATCCGGCACGCTGGCCGATAAATATACATCCGCTTGCGTTCACCCACTATGATGAGACAGCCATAGTGGAAAAGATCAAGTCGCTGGGATGGGTCAAGCCGGCTGATACGGACCCCAACTCCACAAACTGTCTGCTGAATGCGCTTGCAAACCATCTTCATAAAAAACGGTTTTCATTTCATCCCTATGCCTGGGAAATAGCAGGTATTGTACGGTCAGGCTCCATGGACAGGGAAGAAGGGATCGCAAAGGTTACCGAGGAAGAAGATGAACAGATGGTAAACTATGCTGCCCGGCTTCTAGATATTGACCGGGGGATCTGAGACTGTCTTTTGCTCGATTGTCTTGGTGATGAGCATATTTGGTTCAGCGCCTTTTGGTGTGACCTCTTTCAGAAATCTCTTTAGCAGGATATCTTCCGGGTCCCGCACCTTCTTGAGTGCCTGGGCAAGATCGATCTTTCCTGCAGCGAATGTCTCGTGACCGCCGCCTTTGCCTATTCCGTGACATATCTTATGGGCAAGAACGCCTGCCATATAGCTGGAGCGGGTGGTCCGTATGGAGAATAAAAGTGAGCCGTTATGCCGTCCGTAGCATATGCACCACCTTATGCCTTCCATCTGGATAAGTTCATCTGCAAATTCTCCGATCATCTCGGGCCAGCCGATCATATTTACCCTGGCGACAACTACATCACCGTATATCTTGGTATTGTTCAGCACTGAGCAGAGCTCTATATAATATTCCTTGGGCATTTCAGGGTGCTCTATCCGGGCCAGCTTTTTCTGCAGTGTATAGGGAAACAGCTGTACCGAAGCCCTGATGTCGGCGTCGGTGGACTGCCTGCCAAGGTCCCTGGTGTCTGACTTGATGCCGTAAAACAGTGCTGTCGCCACTTTCCTGTCGACCTCTATCCCCAGCAGCCTGATATATTGTGCGATTATTGTCGATGTGCTTCCGATTCCTCTTCGCACATCGATGAATTCGGCATTGGTAGAAGATTTCCGCAAGGGGTGATGATCTATTATGATGCTTGGGTTTATCCCTTTTGACAGATGTAGATTGCCTGTATGGGGCTGACAATCCAC
>JAFGTK010000303.1 GCA_016934135.1 Deltaproteobacteria bacterium
CGCCGAAGGTATCGAAAAATGAATAGATGATATTCATGACCGTAACAAAGAACAGCGTGGGTGAGAGCAGGGGAAGCGTAATGGTCCGGAACCTCCTGAAAGGACTGGCCCCGTCGATTGCAGCCGCTTCGATAAGGGACATGGGGATTGCCTGCATGCCGGCCACAAAGAACACGAAATTATAACTGATCTCTTTCCAGGCGCTTGCCATGGTAACCATAAAAAGGGCATCGCCTCCGTTCAGTACAGGGTTCCAGTCAATGCCGAGCCACATTTTTATAGCATAGGAAACGACACCGTAGGAAGGATGGAGCAGGAATAGCCATAGAATACCTGAAATGGCAGGCGCCACGGCATAGGGCCAGATAAGCATCGTGCGGATCACGGCCTTTGCCTTGAGCGCACGGTTGGCCATGGTGGCAATGAAAAGCCCCAGGGTGATCGATACAGCAGCCACGCAGGCGCTGAAAAAGAACGTAGTTATAATGGATTTGAGATAAAGAGGATCGGTAAAGAGAATGATGAAATTATCGAACCAGATAAATCTGCTTCGTCCGCCAAAGGGGTTGCTGCGCATTACGGACTGCATCAGTCCCTGGAGGGCAGGCCAGTAGAAGAAGGTAAGGGTCACCAGGATCTGCGGCAGTATCAGAAGATACGGCAGGGTCCTTGAAGAAAAGACAGATCTCTTTATCATGTCCGAAGTTGTCCGCATGGGCAACGCTTCCCTGCTCAGGCAGAAGAAGCGTTACCTCTGTTCGATTGCTGTAAATGAACTACCTCGCAGCCCCGGAAAAACAGCCGGGATCTTCGACAAGCTACGAGGTATCCAGGAATCTATTTTAATACTCCCCCCTCACCTTTATCCTCTCCCCGAGGGGAGAGGACTGAGATGTGCCCGCTGCAAGCAGCTTACGTATCATCTTAATGAAGCCCTATTTATATGTTTTCTCAAACTCCCGCAGCTGCTGGTTGCCTCTCTTGGCCGCGTCATCCATGGCCTGCTGCGCTGTCTTGCTGCCGTTCCAGACCAGTTCCAGCTCTTCGTTGATGATGTTGCGTATCTGGATGAAGTATCCCAGACGAAGACCGCGTGAGACCTTTGTCGGGTCTTTTCGTGTCAGCTGCTTGATCCCCACTTCCTGATAGGGGAATTCTTTGTAGTAGCCCTCTTTCTTCAGCTCTTCATAAGCGGCCAGGGTGATCGGGAAATAACCGGTCTCCTTATGCCAGTATACCTGCATCTCCGGGGTTGCGAGATGTGCCAGGAAGGCTGCAACGCCCTTGTAATCCTTTTTGTTGTGGCCATTGAATACCCACAGAGAAGCGCCGCCGATGATGCTGTTCTGCGGATCCTTCATCCATGCCTCTACCGGCATGGGTGCTACATCCCACTTAAAGTCCTTGACCGTTGCCTGCATTTTCGCGATCTGGCTCACGGAATCGATATACAGCCCGGCATTCTGGGCAACAAACTCTGCAGATGGACCCTGAAACTTCTGTCCGCCGTAGAAGAACCGGTTGTCCTTCATCCAGTCTTTCAGCATTGCTATGTGCTTTACCACTGTCTCGTTATTGATGAGGAGTTCGCAGTCGAGCCCTTCGTAACCGTTTGCCTTGGATGCAAAGGGGATGTTGTGCATGGCACTGTAGTTTTCAACCTGTGTCCATGACTGCCAGCCGAAGGTCAATCCGCCCTGGACCCCTGATTTTACCAGTTTGGCGGTAATCTCGCCCATTTCATCCCATGTAACGGGCTTTGCCTTGTCCAGCATGGGGATACCCGCTTTCTTGAAGAGGTCCACATTGTAGTACATGACCGGGGTGGAAGAATTGAACGGCATGGACATGAGGTTCCCGTCCGCATCCATATAATAGGAAAGGACCGGCTGGAGATATCCCTTCCAGTCGATGTTGTATCCTTCGTCGTTCATGAGCTTGTAGACCGGATAGACTGCGCCTGAGAGCATCATTGTCTGGGTCCCCACTTCAAAGGACTGGAGAATGTGAGGCTGTTTCTTTGCCCGGTATGCCGCTACACCGGCATTGACCGTTTCGTCATAATCGCCTTTGTAGGTTCCTACCACGACGTATTCACTCTGGGAATCGTTGAATGCCTTGATCATGGTGTCGACAACCTTGCCGCGGGCGCCCTTCATGGCATGCCACCAGTTTATGGTCGTCGGTTCTGCCATTGCCTGGCCTGAAATGAAAAACAGTGCTGTAACAAATGCAAAGAACATCAGGGTCTTACGTGTATTCATAATTATACCCTCCTCATGAGTTTGTTAATCAGAGATTAATCCTATGTTTTCCAGTTACATACATCTTTTTAGAAAGTAACGCCTGCCGACAGCTAAGTCAAGGTCATTCAATCCGACTTTGTTCACCAGATGCTTGACGCTTCACTGCCTTTATAATATCAATACTGTATCCTGGATACACTGAAAAAGGCCTTGCAGTACATGGCAGAGTTTTATTTCAGAATATTCAGGCAGGGATACGGCAATGGCAGAAGTGGTTCTGAAAAATATCGTGAAGAGGTTCGGCAAGGTGGAAGTTGTCCACGGAGTCGATCTGGTGTTTCATGATAACGAATTCATTGTGCTGGTAGGGCCTTCAGGATGCGGAAAGTCCACTATCCTGCGCATGATCGCCGGTCTGGAAAAGATAACAGAGGGCGAGATTCTCATAGACGGCGATATCATAAATGATGTCGCACCCAAAGACCGCGGCATAGCAATGGTGTTTCAGAATTATGCCCTGTATCCGCACATGAATGTCTTCAACAACATGTCCTTCGGGCTCAAGCTGAGCAAGATGCCCAAGGAACAG
>JAFGTK010000304.1 GCA_016934135.1 Deltaproteobacteria bacterium
AACCATCATTTCGGGGTCAAAATGGGGCTTCTAAGCCTTAAAGAAGGGGCTTTTTTTGATCATTTGATTTCCCGGATTCCTGCCTTTCATGTTTTTCAAATTCGCAATTCGAGATTCGAAATCCGAAGCAGTTATCTTGGTCCGACCCCAAGTTTACAGCTCAAGTTTACAGCCCAAGTTTACACCATGGATGCCCGTGTCCTACTTAACTACACCGTAAATATCTGTATAACGCGATGTAGCTCCCCAGTTCATGAAGCGGGTATATCCTTTTTTTTCCAATTTATTGGCTACAGCCTGCGCCCTTCCACCGGTCTCACAAGCCAGGATTAAATACTGGGTCTTAGGTATTTCATCCAGGCGATCCATGATCTCACCGGAAGGGAAATTCTTTGATGTAGGTATATGTCCTTTTTTATAAGAGCCTTCCGGCCTAACATCTATGATCCAGATATCCTCACGGGGATTTTCAACCAGGTTCTTAAGGGCTTCCGGCTCTAAATACTGCAGGAGCATAGCGCCATCGGCGCCTGTGTGACCCTCGTAACAGCCGGAGAAGAGGATCAGGATTCCCGATAAGATTGCAAGCAAATATATTCTTCTTATACAGCTCCGCTTTGTATCCATAATGTAATAATAACGATGGTTGCATATTATACAAGGATGCGAAAAGTCACTTGGTAAATTAACTTGCCAAGGTCATGAATTAAGGCGTCCCCCTCCTCGGCAGGAGAAGAAGCATACAGATATTCTTAGAGACTCCATTCTGGGGTCAAAATGGACCTTCTAAGCCTTAAAAAAGCCAATTTATTGATCATATGATTAAGTATATTTTAAATGAGAATCCGGTTTTTCTGTCATGATAATTAAAAAATTGACTAAATAATTCATTTGTTCTAATATGTGGATCAGCCTATGGATAGGGACAGAAAACAGAACGAGATTCTCGATGCGGCACTGAAGGTGTTTGCGGCCTACGGCTTCAGGAAGACCACGGTGGAAGATGTAGCCGAAAAGGTGGGCATGACCAAGAGCAACCTGTATTTTTACATCAGGAACAAGCAGGACCTCTATCAGAAGACCGTGAGCCGGGCGCTTCAGCGCTGGCGGGATTCTGTGGCGCAGGCTGTGAGCGAAACAGACGATGTGGTGGAGAAATTCTCTGTCATGGCGAAGCAGTCGTTTGCCTATCTTGCAGATGATGAAGACCTTCGCCGGGTGTGTATGAAGGATCCGGGCATCTTCAGCCTGTCGCCGGAAGAAGACCGCTTTTCTGAAATCAACCTCGGGGCCATGCAGCTTATCAAGAGCATTCTGGTCCAGGGTATCGAAGAAGGCCGGTTCCATCCGGTGGATGTTGACCATGTCACTGAGCTCTTTTTTTCCATCTACATCATGTTTCTCATCAAGACCTATGTGAAGTCCCAAGGGATTTCATCGGTGCGCATGTATGATGAAGGTCTGAAGATCATTTTGAGGGGATTGTGCGTGGACCGGCAGGTCCCGTGAGCATGATTGTCTATACTAGTTGAAATAAAAGGGGAAAGAGGAGGTGTTTATGACTGAAGCTACACTGCAGGCCTTTAATGGACTCAGGGACTTTTCCATGGTCAAGTGGTACATCATCCCGCTGCTTGCGATCGTTTTCTACATCTATGCAAAGGAGATACGGCTGGCAAGACTGACCGGCAACTGGGATGCGGTTTTTGCAGGCATTACCCTGTTCGGCATAGACTTTTTCAATGAATCGTGGAACGGATGGGTGCTTCACTTCACCCAGCACTCGGCGTTCTGGACCACCCCGGGCGATACCGCGCTGAGGACCATGGTGGGCTGGAACATCGAGATCATGTTCATGTTCATGCTCGCCGGCATAGCCTACTACTACACGCTTTCCGAGAGCACCACCGAGAAGATCCTGGGCATGCCCGAGAAATTGTTCTGGGCCATCGGGTACTCGATATTCTGCGTCTTCGTGGAGTGCCTGCTGAACTACGGCGGACATCTTGTCTGGGAATATCCCTGGTGGTACCGCTCGTTCGGCGGGATCTGGCTCATCTTCCTGATAGGATACTTCCACTTCTTCTGCGGTATCATCTGGGTGATAACCCGCAAGACCATGAAGGCAAAGATATCCATCATCGCATTCATCTACTCGGTGCCTATCATCATGAACATCCTGGCGTTCGGCGTCTTCGGGTGGAACTACTGATACGGGGAAAAAGGCAGATATCGGGGGGCGTTTTCCTGGTCACCAGAAAAAAAAGGAAATGCCCCTCTAATCGCATTGGGACTTGTTCTGCGGGAGCGGCAATCTTGCTGCAGGGGGGAGAAACAGTATCGCGGCTGAAGCCGCTCCCACAGTGGTTATTTCCTCTCCGGTGCAGGATGCGGGATACATCAGCGGCGTTCCGCCATCACCCGGGTGCAGGGAAAAGAAGACAGCGTGCCTATGTGAGTTCCCCCGTATTTCTCATCGCATGGACAACGAGGAACGTATTCCATTCGCGGTCGGTCTCGCCCCAGGTCCCGTCGCTGTTCTGCGTCTGACCGAGGTATCCGAGGGCCTTTATCACCTGAGGCTTAGCATCTTTCAGATCGAGATGCGCCAGGGCATTCACGCTCTGGTACGGATCAAGGTCATCTCCCCATCGCCCGGATCCCTCCTGAGCACCAGCCAGAAGCGTGACAAGCTTTCCTGCGGCCGCGCCAGTCGAATACACGGGATGCACAACAAAGGCCCGCAGGAGGTTGTTGATCGATCTCCAATCCTGAAGCCGGGTTGCACCGGCGATAATCTCTCTGGAGTGCCGTTCATACATGGCAAGGACACGGGCATCCTCTTCGCGTCCGAAAATGCTCGAGAGAAAGAGCGCCGCGCTGGTCAGCAGGGTGGCAAAATCTCCCGGCGCGAAGGGCAGGGCATGAAGACGCTCAAGGCTCAAGAGTTCGTTTCCTGGCGTTCGCCCCTCCATCGCCTCTGTCGCCAGGCCGGTCAGCCAGTCCAGCGCGGTATCGATTTCCCTGGTTGCCTCCCTGAGCGTCAGATGCAGATCAAAGAGGTGCCGTATCGTTTCAACCACGGATTCCTGCCAGGAACCCCCGGGTGATTGGTTGGAGAGAAGGGCCTCGACGCGCTGCTTATAATCCGCCTTCCATTGGGGCGTCAGTTCCTGGTTCAGCCACTTCTTCCTGGCATAGAGCCCTGCAGGCGTGGTGCTGCAGGTAAAGAGCTCATAGGGATTGTACCTGAGTTCCATTTCTTGCCCTCCATAAATCTTAACCCAATGTTTTGCAGCTGCATTCTTTTATGGTTTCTAATCTCAGCATACGACTTGTTATGTGATTCGGGGCATCCATGCCCCTCACCC
>JAFGTK010000046.1 GCA_016934135.1 Deltaproteobacteria bacterium
CAACTGTTCAACCTTAAACCCTATACCTCTTTCATAGCATCTTTACCAAGCGCATCCTGTTTTTGTTTTTGAAATTCGAAATTCGAATTTTTCTTACCCTGTACCTCATACCTTGAACCTTATACCTGTTCTTTTTATTATGGTCATGTATGGTCATTTCCGTTCAACAGCCCTATTTCTGCCCGTACCCCGGGTTTTTCTTCAAGGCCTTTATGTCCGATGTGTTCGTTCTTCTGGATGATGTCCAGTTCCCTTTAGCGACCACATGGATAAGCAGGAACCGCTTCAAGAACGATCAGGGATGCCTGTGGATGACAGTACCGGTGTACAAAAAAGGGCTCGGGCTTCAAAAGATAAATGAGGTGAAAATCTGTGAAGGCCGGTGGCAGACTAAGCACCTGGAAAGCCTGAAAACTGCTTACAGAAATGCGCCATATCTTAAAAACCACCTGGGGCTTTTCGATAAGGTGTTTTCTATGGAATATTCAAGGCTTGCAGAAATGAACATCGAGATCATCCGCTATGCAATGGATGTCCTCGGCATTGACACCGAGCTTGTCCTGAGCTCTGATCTAGGTCTGGATGAGAAGGGCAGCAGGCTGCTTGTTGATATATGCAGGGAGCTGGGAGGTACAGCTTTCCTTGCTCAGCGCAGTGCCTGGAAATACCTGGACAGAGATCTCTTTGAGCAGGCCGGAATATCCCTGAAGCCCATGATTCCTCCGGAGATTGTCTATCCGCAGCTGTGGGGGGATTTTATCGGGAACCTCTCGGTCTTTGATCTTATCTTTAATTGCGGTCCTGCCTCCCGCGAGATCATCCTGCAGGAAAAAAGGCGGAATCTCTCATGAAGGTTGTGGTTTTTTAAGAAAAATACAGGATCAATACCTGGGTCAAGTCTTCTGTTCGAGAAAAATCCCCTTTACCTTTGCAGGTGAAAAACCGTACCATACCTGATGATGGACAGGATTATTGTAAATGAGGGTACATGTATGTTTCAATCCACATTTTGCGTTAGAGATGGGATAACACTGTGGGAGCGGCTTCAGCCGCGATTTTGTTGCGTCCGGGAGAGAGATAATCGCGGCGTAAAGCCGCTCCCACAGGGCAAGGGCATAAACGACTAAAATTAGCTATGAGTCTGTCCAACTGCAAAATGTTACAAAAATACCGGCTGCACTCTGTCCTGCTTTTTATGCTGGGTTTTCTGCTTGCAGGCTGTGCAGGGAGATATTTCCACGATGCCCCTCATCCTCCATCTCCTGCCAGGTTATATGAACTGTCCAGCCTGCCCTACAGCGAATACTGGACAGGCATCATATTCAACGGCAACAAAATCGGATTCAGCCACTTCTCAATAAAGGCATCGAAGGATTTTCCCGGGCATTATGAGATCAGGTCCGAAACCGTGCTGCATTTTCATTTTCTCATGGTGGACAAGAAGATCAATCTGGAATCTTATGATCTCGTCCGTGAAGACCTTTCGCTCAAGGAGTTTCTGTATCATTATGACATGGACGGCTCCATGTCTGAACTTTCCGGGAGCTGCGATCATGAAAACTTAAGGATATCAAAGAGTTCGAACAACAGCACAAGCACTGATACTATTGAGGTAACAGGCAGTGTCTATCCGGGCAGCGTTGTCTATCTCTATCCGGCAGTGTGCGGCATAGAGATCGGGCGCATATATCGCTACGATGTCTTTGACAGCGAATCCCAGAGCATCGATACCGTAAACCAGGAGATCCTCGCATATCAGAGCAGCGATTTGTTCCAGGGCAGTGCATTCAAGATGGAAACCGAATATTTCGGACAGGAAATGACCTCATGGATCGATGCATCAGGGAAACCGCTTTTTGAGATGGCCCTGGGCGGCGTACTTATCTCCGGGCTTGAGAGTGAGGCCGAGGCAAAAAGATACCTGCTGGAAGCCAGCATGAACAAAGATGAAGACCTTCTGGATTTCAGCCTGATTAAGACCAAGGAACCCATTACACATCCCGGACAGGCAACATATCTGGAGGTCGTTATCAGCGGGACAGGCGATGATTTCACCATGCCCAGCGATACCAGGCAGGTCTGTGATCGCATCGATACAAAGATACACTGCAGGATCAGTGTTCAGTCTCCGGATGAAACAGGTGAAGGCGATGACGGTCATGGGGGATCTGTGAATGAGTATCTTCGGTCTACCTATACGGTTCCGTGCAGTGACAAAAGGATCGCCGACCGGGCAGCAGACATAACAGAACATGCAGCAGGGGACCTGGAGAAGATCGAAGCGATTCTGCTGTGGATCTCAGAGAATATCAAAAAGGAACCTGTCGATGTATTCACCGCGCTTGATGTTCTTGTAGGGGAAAAGGCTGAATGTCAGGGGCATGCCTATCTCTATGCCGCTTTTGCCAGGTCGGCAGGCATTCCTACCAGGGTGGTTGGCGGGATCGTTTATGTTGAGGAATTCAAAGGCTTCCTCTATCATTCCTGGGCAGAGAGCCTGATAAGAGGCAGGTGGATTGCGATCGACCCTACAATCTCCCAGGTGCCGGCAGATGCAACACACATCAAGTTCATCGAAGGAGAAAGCATATCATCGCTTATTCCTCTGGTGGGGATGATCGGAAAACTCGGTGTCGAGATCGTGAATCTGGAATAATATTCATTCACTCTATAGGCTAACAGGTATGAATTGTGATATATGAAAATAATAGCATGCAACAGTTACATTAATGAAATGCCTTTTGGAGGGTAACAAATGAGAATTTGTCGTTTATTGATGGTTTTCGGATGTATCATGGTGTGCGGCTGTTCAACCCTGTCCTTTGACAGAAAGGTTGAAAACAATGTTTTTATCTCCAAATCACAACCGGATATCAAGGTGGAGGTGAATACCGCCTTTACGTATATCGGAAAGGTTTCTACAGCCCGCCATCACCAGAAGGTTCAGGGCTCTCAGCGGCTGCTCGTTAACTATAACTCCTATCTGTTCGCAAATATCGATAATAATAATTACATCAAGCAGGGCGTGATCATCCGGCTCGACAAGGTCAGCAAAAGTTTCTGGCAGTCTGATCTCTTTGAGGATGTAAAAAACAAACTCATCTCAGACTATGTAGAGTGGGGCGGCGAGCGCTATGAACATTTCATTGCTGTACGCTCCGACATCTTCACCAAAGACGAGATAGATTTTATCATCAGCGAAGGCATGAAGAACATTGTTGAAACAACAGACAATATCGGCCGTTTGAACTACCGTGGATACAGCATTCCCAAGTGCTTCATGGTGGAAGGTTTCGGAAAGCGCGCCGGTGTGGGCAACGATACCCGTGTATGCGTATATTATTATGAAGATCTCTCTGAGATCGACGATGAGTTCCAGTGCAGAGACTGGGTAAGGGGTGATGTCTCTGGCGATGAACTGGAACGCGCATTCAAGGTCTTTCTGGAAAGAAGGAAAAAGGACGTCGATATCTCAAAGAAGACCGGTAAATAGGAAATCGGCAAAAATGCTTTTTTGACCGGCGCAAGAACGGCACCCTGTGAAAGAGACAATGACAAATATCTCAGGCAATATAGTCGATGTGCTTCATGATCGTATATATCCCGGCACACTGGTGATCTCGGATGGCCGGATTGTTGATATCATAGAGGAAAACAGGGAATATGACACATATATCATCCCTGGATTCGTTGATTCCCATATCCATATAGAAAGCTCCATGCTGACTCCTGCAGAGTTTGCCAGGATCGCAGTAATACATGGGACGGTTGCCGTTGTTTCCGACCCGCATGAGATAGCCAATGTGCTGGGCATGGACGGGGTGAGGTACATGATTGATAACGGGAGGAAGAGCCTGCTGAAGTTTTTCTTCGGTGCCCCCTCATGTGTGCCTGCAACACCATTTGAAACCTCGGGCGCCGTTATAGACAGCCGGGCGATAAGCGAGCTGCTGAGCAGTGACGATGTCCGGTATCTGAGCGAGGTAATGAATTATCCCGGCGTTCTGAGCCGGGAACCCGAGGTTATGGCAAAGATCGGGATTGCAAAGGGATTGAACAAGCCCATTGACGGTCATGCCCCGGGACTCAGGGGTGATATGCTCAGGGAATACGTGGGTGCGGGCATGCAGACCGATCATGAGACCTATGAACTGGATGAGGCCCTGGAAAAGCTCAAGCTGTCCATGTCGGTCCAGATCCGTGAAGGTTCTGCGGCAAAAGACTTTGATGCCCTCCACCGCATTATCGATAGATACAGCAGTCTGTGCATGTTCTGCAGTGATGACAAACACCCCGATGACCTGATAAAAGGCCACATCAATCTTCTGGTGAAAAAGGCCGTTGCCCTTGGCCATGATCCAATGGCAGTGCTTCGATGTGCGTGCGTCAACCCGGTTCTGCACTATGGTCTCGATGTGGGCCTCCTTCAAATAGGCGACTGTGCCGATCTGGCAGTGGTAGATGATCTCAAGGCATTCACCGTGATCGAGACCTGGATAAACGGGTGCAAGGCTGCATGTAAAGGGAAAACTTTGCTGCCCCAGGTTGCAGGGGATGCCCCCAATGTATTTAATGTCAGCTCCAAAGATGTCTCTCAGTTCCGGGTTCCTGCATTATCCGAAGAGATACATATCATCCATGCAAAAGATGGTCAGCTGATCACGGGAAGTATTCGGGACAGGGCATTGGTGACGGACGGCTGTGCAGTCTCGGATACCTCAAGGGATATTCTGAAGATCTCAGTGGTAAACCGGTATGAGGATTCCCGGCCTGCAGTAGGGTTTGTAAAAGGCTTCGGGCTTGTCAGGGGAGCAATCGCAACATCGGTTGCCCATGATTCCCACAACATTGTCGCTGTAGGCGTAACAGACAGGGATATCTGTGATGCCGTGAATGCGGTTATCGAAAACAGGGGCGGCCTTGCAGCGGCGCACGAAGGACAAGTGGAAAGTCTTGCCCTGAGGGTGGCCGGTCTGATGTCCGATGAAGACGCATATAAGGTTGCAGAAAGATATTCGCTTCTCGACAGTCTTGCCGGGGAGTTCGGAAGCACCATGAATGCCCCGTTTCTGACCCTATCGTTTATGGCCCTTCTCGTGATACCGAGCCTGAAGCTGAGCGACAAAGGGCTGTTCGATGCCGAGAGGTTCACATTTACGAGCCTGTTTGTCTGAGCTGAAGGTATAAGGAACAGGAATCACTCTTTATTCCTTGTCTTGCATCGAAGAAACAACAAACATTATTGTCGCTTCCGCATGATCGGGAGAGGCAGCGTTTATCCTGTATTATGATCATCAAATAACTCAGATAAGCAAATGTCGGTTATGCCTTAATTTTTTATAATGAAATACCGAACAGAAAATAGTCTGACGCAGGTGAAAACAGGGGAATCTGTTGCCGGAGGAACCGGTTATACCATAGTGAAGGCTCCAAGGCATGGCACATGATATCTCCTTGAGGGTGACTATGCAGGATAGGAACAGGAATACTTACAAAATGGCGGTTCTTTCGCACATGCATTTCAGATCCGGATGGACAGTATAATGCATATGAGAAGAGATCAATTAATTCGGGAACTTGCAGTTCTACAAGACTATGACTTTCCTGGATGTTTTTATGAGAGTGATGAGGAATTCACCACTGTCATGTCTTCATATATCAGCAGGGCGCTTCAGGACGGACACAAGATCCTTGCCCTTGTGAGCCCTCAAGCCGCCGGCGATGTTGACGGTCTGATAAAAGATTGCATGAGCGGTACCCTGCACGACTCCAAGACCTCACAGACATGCATCATACATGGCGGTGAGGATTGCAGCAATGGCCATGATATTTTATCTGAGATGCTTCAGGAGGCCGGGTATGCCTTGAGCAACGGCTGGCCGGGGGCCATGATCAGCATCGATATGAAAGCGTTCATGGAACAGATGCAGGGCAAGACAGGCATTCAGGATTTTATCGAGAGCATCAGAACACTCGACAATAACAAGGTGTGCACGGTGCTGTGCATGTATGACCGGAGGGTCTGTTCCCTGCATGATATCATGAAGGCGATCCCTGCTCATCCATGGATCATCGTATCAGAAGAACTGGTACAGAACATATACTATCATCCCACTATGGAACGCTCAGGTGAAGATGCGGTTTCCTCAGCCATTACAGGGTGCCTGGAAAGGCTCGTAAAAGAAAAGAGGCGTGAGAACGAGCTGAGGGAACTGGATGAGAAGTACAGGTTCCTGTTTGAGAACACCTCGGATTTTCTGTTTGTCCATGACATGGAAGGGTATTTCAGAGAGATAAACCTGGTTCAAAGGGATATCGAGGGCTATACAGAGCAGGATCTTGTCGGTCTGAATCTTCGCGACCTGATGCCAAAGGCCCTCAAGCATGGATTTGATGAATATCTGGAGAAGATCAAAAAGGAAGAGAAGGGTCAGGGGCTGTTAAGGGTCCAGGATAAGGACGGAACAGAACGGATCTTTGAATATAAGAATATCCTGCTGAAGGATGAATCCGGCCCCACAGGTGTTCGCGGGCTGGCTCAGGATATCACGGATCGCTTCAGGGCGAAAGAGGCACTGAAAAAGAGTGAGCAGAGATATCGCGATATTTTCAACAATGTTTCGGATTTTCTGTATTTCCATGATCTTGAAGGCGGTTTCGAATTCAAGGAATGCAACCTTGCCGTGAGGAACTCCTGGAATACGATCGGCGGGAGCCGGGAAACGGTAAACCTTAAAGAGCTGATCCCGGAGAGATTCCTGGGTGAGTTTCCCGGCTATCTCAAGAGGATTCGGGATAAAGGTCAGGATGAGGGGCTGATCTGTGCAATCTTCAATGACGGGAAAGAACATATCCTGGAATACAAGAACTCTCTGGTTTATGAAAACGACGTACCTGTCGGAGTGCGGGGTTCTGCCCGGGATATTACCGAGAATATCCAGGCTCAAAGATCTATCAGAAAGAGTGAGGAGAAATACAGGACCATCCTCGAGAGCATTGAAGAAGGGTACTATGAGGTGGATCTGAACGGATACTTCAGATTCTCCAACGACTCTCTGTGCCGTATACTCGGCTGCAGCAGGGAAGAACTCCTCGGGGTCAGGTATAGTGAATATGTAGGTGAAAAAACTGCTGAAGAGATCTTCCGGACATTCAACCAGGTGTTCGAGATCGGCCAGGATGTGGAGGCAGCCGAGTGGGAGTTTATCAGGAAGGAGGACTCTCAGCGTATCTATATCGAGGTCTCGGTCTCCCGTATTATGTCGAAGAATGGAAAATGCAAGGGATTCAGGGGTATTGTCAGGGATGTTACGAAACGGGTCCAGGCAGAGAGGGCACTTTCTGAAAGTGAGCAGCGCTATCGTCTTCTTGCAGAGAATATCAAGGATCTTATCTGGACTTCAGACCTGGATC
This sequence comes from Deltaproteobacteria bacterium, assembly GCA_016934135.1. Taxonomy (GTDB): domain Bacteria; phylum Desulfobacterota; class Desulfomonilia; order UBA1062; family UBA1062; genus DSAD01. Next base: position 7,414 of record JAFGTK010000046.1, read on the forward strand.
TGAATTTTACCTATCTCAGCCCTTCGGTGAAGGCAATGACCGGCGCAACCGTTGAAGAGGCATTGCAGCTCAATATCCGCCACGTGATGAACAAAGAGACTTTCAAGATGATCAGGTCCGAGGTGGATGCCGTCCTTGAGCAGGTTCGTATGGGGCGTTCTCAAAACGAGAAGACTGTCCGGCTGGAGTTTGAACATACGAGAAGCGACGGCACGACTTTCTGGGCCGATGTCAATGCATCTGTTCAGTTCGATTCCAAAGGAGAACCCATCGGGTTTGTGGGCATTACGCGTGATGTTACCGACAAGATCAATGCGGAGAATGAACGCAAGAAGAACGAGATGAAATACCATACCATTCTCGAAAGCATCGAGGAGGGGTATTACGAAGTCGATATGTCAGGAAGGCTCATCTTCTTTAACGATACCTTCTACCGCATGATCGGTTATTCAAAGCATGAGATGATTGGCATGAGATACCGGAAGTTTATGGACCGGATCAATGCAAAGAAGGTGCTTGGTGTTTTCAGCAGGGTCTTCTCTTCCGGAAGACCGGAGATGGGCTTTGGCTGGGAATTCATCAAAAAGGACGGCTCCAGGATTCAGGTGGAGTCCTCGGTTATGCTCATGAAAGGCTCTGATGGAGAGCCGGCTGGTTTTCGCGGGGTTCTGCGCGATGTCACACAGAGAAAACAGGGAGAAGAATTAAAGGCGGCAATGATCAAGGCAGAGGCGGAAAACCGTGCCAAGAGCGAATTCCTTGCCAATATGAGCCATGAGATCCGTACCCCGCTCAACGGCATCATCGGTATGGCGGAACTGGCACTCGATACTCCCGTCGATGAAAATCAACGAAGCATCCTGAATGCCATCAACCGTGAATCCGATACGTTGCTGAATCTTATAAATGATATTCTAGATTTCTCCAAGATCGAGGCGGAAAAGCTGGAATTCGAGAATATTGACTTTGATCTGAGAGTATTGATAGAAGATCTTGCAAGCAGTTTTGCCATCAGGTCCGAAAAGAAAGGGCTGGAATTCTTCTCATTCCTCTCTCCGGAGGTGCCTGCCCATATCATAGGAGACCCCGGTCGTCTGCGGCAGGTCCTGACCAATCTTGCAAGCAATGCACTGAAGTTTACTGGAAAGGGCGACATCTTTATCAAGGCTGAGATGAAACGCGAGTTTGACGACAAGGTGGAGATCCTTTTTACTGTCCGGGATACAGGGATCGGGATACCCATAGACAAGCAGGATAAGATATTCGAGAGCTTTACCCAGGCGGACGGATCAACCACCCGGAAATACGGAGGAACCGGCCTTGGGCTCACCATCTCAAAAAGGATCGTGGAGGTGATGGGCGGGCAGATAGGGGTTACGAGCAGCGAAGGCCACGGAAGTACATTCTGGTTTACCGCAGTGTTTGAAAAACAGCAGGAAGCAAGGTCTGTATACGCCATCAAAGAAATCGATCTGGGAAGCCTCAATGTTCTGATCGTCGATGACAACGAGACTAACAGGTATATCCTTATGGAATATCTGAAGACATGGGGGTGCAGGGCTGTCGAATCCACCGGAGGCGAGGAGGCATTATCGATGCTTGCTGCAGCTTCAGCGTCAGACCAGCCATTTGATCTGATATTGATGGACTTTCATATGCCGGGTATGGACGGGTTTGAGCTTACTGAAAAGATCCGGGAGATGCCCACATGTAACAAGGTTCCGATAATTCTCCTTACCTCGATGGGTGAGCATGGAGACAGTAACTACTGCCGGGCTATCGGGATTCAGGGCTATCTTCCCAAACCCACGAGAAGGGATGATCTGCGCCGGGCAATTGTTTCGGTTATGGGACTGTGCACGGGAGATGAGGGGGAGGATAATCCGAGGCTGGTCACCAGGCATACAATCGCCGAGGATTTCAGAAAGGATATCAGGATCCTTCTGGCAGAGGACTATCCTACCAATCAGCAGGTTGCCCTGAGGCATCTCCAGAAAGCCGGTTATCATGTGGATATCGCGGAAAACGGCCAGCTTGCAGTAGCTGCATGTAAACGCAGGCACTATGATCTTATCCTGATGGATATTCAGATGCCCGTAATGGACGGTTACTCAGCTACCGTTGAGATCCGCAGGTGGGAGAAGAAACGTAAAAAAGAGGGTCTAGGTGATGACTCCAAGGCGGCAGCCAGGATACCCATAATAGCCATGACTGCACATGCAATTATGGGATACCGGGACAAATGCATGGAGGTGGGGATGGATGATTATCTTGCCAAACCCCTCAGGCGGGAGGAACTGCTTAATATGGTTGATAAGTGGGTAAAGGCAGGTCCTGTTGTGCCGGAGAAATCCACGGAAACTCCGGAAACAGGGACGGATAAGGACGTCGAAACCATGCCCGGTGACCCCCCAATTGATTATAAAAGGGCCATGGATGAATTCGAATGTGACGATGAATTCCTCAGAGAGTTGCTTGAAGAATTTATCAGGAATGTGAAGGGACAGATACAGACCATACAAAAGGCCATAACAGACGGAAATGCTGAGAAAGTGAGAACAGAGGCTCATTCCATCAAGGGAGGAGCCGCCAACCTGACAGCCGATGACCTCGCAAAAGCTGCGTATGACTTAGAGATGCTCGGGAAAAGCGGAGATGTGGCAGATGGTGCTGAACTCCTGGAAAGACTGGAAACAGAGCTTGTTCGTGTGGAGAGCTATTCAATGAAATGAATGTACTTGCGGCAAGGGAGTCAACATGAGCTTGTTATCAGGGAAAGATACCGAAGCAGACAGTGATGGAATATGTCCTGTTACCGGCCTGAAAGATACCTGCAAGTCTGAATGGACTTTTAGAAGCGATCATGGAAGCTATCATGTATCCTTCCGTGTGTTGGGCGAGCGGATCATGCTGTCTCGAAATGTCGGGTATGCAACATATGACGATATGATAAAAGCTCTTGAAGTTGCTGACAAGGTTGAAGCCGAGGGTATTGCCGAAGGTTGCCCCTATGTGCAGATCCTTGATTTTACCGATCTTGAGGGCATATCGATTGAAGCGCGCAAGCTGTATATCGAAAGCATCAGAAAGCATGATCGAATAAAATGCATGATCTTTTACGGCGTCTCTTCGATGTTCAAGATGAGTATCAAGCTCGCAAAGAGAATCAACATGATACATTTCGATACCTATATCGTGAACAGCTATGAGGAGGCCTGGAGCATTGCCAGGCAGGCCCTCGAAGACAGCACGGTCAAATCGGAGCATGCTCTTGACATCATTGGCGAACACGTATCCGGCGCGGTGAAGTATCCAGCCTCGGCAGGGAAGGGCCCCGAATCTTCAGGTTCAGACAAAATTCAGGGCTATGTCGATGAATTGCTTGATTTCATCGGGGGCATCAAATGGGAGAATGACGGCGCAATAGAAAACCTTGATGTGAAAGAGGGACATCCTTTCGAGGCTGTCTTTGATGCGATTGCAATTATCAAGCATGACCTTGACGATCTCCTTCAGAAGCGTCGTAATGCGGAAGAAGCAGTGCGCAGAAGCGAGAAAAAATACCGCAGCGTGGTGGAAAATGCCAACGAGGCGATTGCGGTGATACAGGATGGCAGCCTTAAATATGCAAATGACAAACTTTTAGAGCTTGCCGGATATGAACATGTTGAACTTATCAACAGTGATTACATGGATTTTATACACCCTGACGACAGGCGCAGGGTCATGGATCTGTATGAGAAAAGACTCAAGGGAGAGGATGCGCCGGCTGAATACTCGTTCAGGATAATAGACGCTCATGGTTGTGAGAAAATGGTTGATATCAGTGCAGTCCTTGTGGACTGGGCTGGTGATGTAGCAACGCTGGTTTTTCTCAATGACATTACCGAGCGGGTGAAAAACCAGAGGGAACTTAAAAAGAGCGAGGAAAAGTACCGGAACATCCTGATCAATATGGAAGAAGGCTACTATGAAGTAGACCTCAAGGGAAACATGGTATTTTTCAACGATGCAGTGTGCCGGATGCTCGGGTATACCAGTGAAGAGCTGCAGGGTATGAATTATAAAATGTTCATGGAGCATGACAGCGGCTATCAGGTGTATGAGATCTTTAACCAGGTCTACACATCAGGGAACCCATCTAAAGGATTCGATTGGGAATTTATCAGGAAAGACGGATCAAAAAGCTTTGGAGAGGGCTCTATTGCCCTTGTCAGGAATACCAGCGGTGATCCAATCGGTTTCAGGGGTATTATCCGGGATACGGTAGAACGTAAGCTCGCGGAAAAGATGCGCGAGGACAAGATCAAGGCAGAGGCAGAGAACCGATCAAAGAGCGATTTCCTCGCAAATATGAGCCATGAGATACGCACCCCTCTCAACGGGATTATCGGGATGACCGAGCTGGCAATGGACACTTCGCTGGATGATAACCAGAAGGATATTATCCATGCGATAAACAGAGAGTCGGAAATACTGCTGAGTCTGATCAATGACATCCTGGATTTTTCCAAGATAGAGGCAGACAAATATGAACTCGAAGAGATCCCTTTCGATCTTCGTGTGCTGATCGAGGATCTTGCCGGCAGTTTTGCCATCAGGTCTGAAAAGAAAGGTTTGGAACTTATCTCGTTTCTTTCTCCGGATGTGCCGTCTCTGCTGGTAGGTGACCCCGGCAGGTTGAGGCAGATACTGGCTAATCTTGTGGGTAATGCCATGAAATTTACCGAGAAAGGCGAGGTGTTCATCAAGGCTGAACTGGTGCAGGAAAATCAGGGTAAGATCTGCATAAGGTTTTCAGTGAAGGATACAGGTATAGGTATATCCAAGGATAAGCAGGAGAAGATATTTGATATATTTACCCAGGCAGACGGATCAATGACAAGGAAGTACGGCGGAACCGGACTCGGCCTTGCTATTTCCAAAGAACTGACCCAGCTTGTGGGTGGCGAGATCGGTGTAGAGAGCGAGGTGGGTATCGGGAGCACGTTCTGGTTTACCGCTGTGTTGTCCCGGCAGGAGCAGAATGCATCCCGTCAGTCAAGGGAGCATGTCGATCTCAGTACTCTGAGGGTGCTTGTCGTAGATGACAACGAGACCAACCGGCTGATACTGATGGAGTATCTCAAATCCTGGGGCTGCATAGCTGTAGAGGCACCGGATGGTGAGGAGGCTATAGCTGTCCTTCGGTCCGCCGTGTCACTGAGAGAATCCTTTGATGTCATCATCTTGGATTTTCAGATGCCTGAGATGAATGGTTTCGATCTGGCCAGAGAGATCAGAAAGATAAAGAGTCTGAAGAAAATACCCATGATTGTTCTTACCTCGGTAGGGAATATTGGAGAGGGAAAGAGCTGCAGGCAGATCGGGATTCAGGGCTATCTGACCAAACCCGCAAGAAGGGATGAACTTCGCAGGGTAATCCTGTCGGTTCTCGGCCTTCCCCAGGAAGAAGATAATCCGGATATATCGAACCTTGTCACACGGCATACGCTTGCCGAAGAGACCCGGAAAAATATCCAGATACTGCTTGCAGAGGATTATCCAACAAACCAGCAGGTAGCAATGAGGCACCTGCAAAAGGCCGGATACCACGTGGATCTTGCAGAAAACGGCCGGCAGGCCCTGACTGCATGTAAATGCAAGCAATACGATATTGTCCTGATGGATATTCAGATGCCGTTCATGGATGGGTATGAGGCAACAAGGAAGATCAGGGAACTTGAGGAAAGGTTAAGGGATGAGGTTGGATCTGATGGGCCTTTCCGGTTGAACAGGATACCTATTATAGCCATGACTGCCCATGCCATACGTGGGTTCAAGGAAAAATGTCTCGAAATGGGGATGGATGATTATATTGCAAAACCTCTTCGGCGGCAGGAACTGCTTGATATGGTCGATAAATGGGCAATGGCCTCTGAATCCTTCCAGCCAAGGCCTGAACTACACGAGGAAGATGCAATACACGAGGCGTGCAAGATGGACAATTCACCGATCAATTATAAGATGGCCATGGATGAATTTGATTGTGATAAGGAGTTCCTGATGGAACTGCTCGACGGTTTCATCAAGAATGTAAGGGAGCAGGTGGATACAATACGCGGGGCCATTTCCCGTAATGATGCAGAAAAGGTCCGAACCGAAGCACATTCCATCAAGGGAGGTGCTGCGAATATCTGTGCAGAGAGACTCTCGGCAGCAGCTTCCGATCTTGAAAAGATCGGAAAATCCGGCAACCTGGAGAATGCGTCAGAGGTTCTTGAAACCCTTGAGAAGGAATTTCATATTTTGGAGAATCATGCCGAAATAACATAACAAATGGGATTCGATTATGGACAAGATAATGCTGTATCATTTTCTGCTTCTTGATTATGCATTGGGATTTCTCCCTATAGTATGAATTGTCCGCGGGGGTAAGCATGAAGATTCTTGTTGTTGATGATGAACTTGTCAGCAGGAAGAAGATGAAGATGATCATGGACTGTCTTGGCGAGTGCGAGGCTGTTGAATGTGGTCAAGATGCGATTTCCGCCTATCAGGACGCATGGGAAAGATGGTCGCCGTTCGATCTTATAACGCTCGATATCTTAATGCCCGAGATGAATGGTACAGAGGTGCTCTCAACCATACGCAAGATCGAATCGGAAAAGAATATCCCGGCCGATAAACGGGTAAAGATATTTATGGTAACCTCGCATTCCGATAAGGACACCATTCTTACCTGTGTCCAGGCAGGGTGTGATGATTTCATTACCAAGCCTTTCGACAAGGACACGGTTTTCAAGAAACTCCAGGGCAAAGGCTTTAAAGAAAAGAACAATGCAGCCCGCAATGCGGGCATAAAAGAGTCTCCAAGCCAGACAGATCCTGTCGAAACAAAGGACGAAATCCTTACGGATATCATTTCACGGTTTAAGCAGGGTGATATCGATCTCCCCTCGCTTCCCCGGATCCATCAGAAATTCAGCGAACTGGTGGCCAGAGGGGCCAACCTTCAGGAGATAGCAGAGCTTTTGAAGCAGGATGCAGGGATCTCGTCCAAACTGATCAGTATTTCCAACTCTTCGTACTACAGAGGTGTGGTGGAAAACAAAACCCTGGACCAGGCCATAGGCCGCCTGGGTCTGGAGACCACCAGACAGACCGTAAACGCGATCTCCAACAGAGGGCTCTATGTTGCTGACAACAAAAAGTATCTTGAGATTGTAGAGGCACTGTGGGAACATTCTCTTTCCTGCGCATATGCTTCACAGATGATAGTAGAGACCCTGAATCTGAAATTCAGAGACGATGTCTTCACCATGGGGCTCTTCCACGATATCGGCAAGCTCATGCTTGTCCGTGTTGTCGCAGAGATCGAAAAGAAAGCGGACAAAGGTTCAGAGATAGACAGCATTTCCCTTTTCAGAACAATGGACAGTTATCATGGAAAGACCGGTTCAGTGCTTCTCAAGAGATGGGGCTTTTCCGACAGGTATGTCCTGGTGGCTCAGCATCACGATGATATCCGTAATGCTGGCGAAGTTTTTGAGGAACTCAAGGTGATCTATTGTGCCAACCTGCTCGTGAAGTCAATAGGATACGGGCAGAGTGAGCCATTGGAGGAAGATCTTGCCGTCAATGAGGTTGCACGGGAACTGGGCCTGGACAGCGAGAAGATCTCTTCTGTCAGAGAAAAGGTGGAAGCACAGATGGAAGAACTCAAGCAGTATCTTGAATGATCCCCTGATGCCTGCCCGCAGAGACACCCTTTATTCTCCTTCAACAAACAAGACAGCTGATCTTTGATTTTTCTGAAAAATCTCAAGAAGGCAATGGCGGTAACTACAGTATGAAACTCATAGAGAAGATATGTTTAAGGAAAGTTATCCCTTTAGATGTTCATCACAATACTTTATAAGATAAC
>JAFGTK010000305.1 GCA_016934135.1 Deltaproteobacteria bacterium
AAGATCTTTATCTTCAAGCCGGTCGTCGAGATCGGAGAACGGCTCGGTTATCTGCCTGGTGACGAGCAGGAAAAGCTTGCCCCCTATATGCGTGGCGTAACCGATCTGATCATCAAACTGCATGGGCAGCGCCCGGCAAACGCCCTGTTCGCCGAGTCGAAAAACTCCGCGATGCAGCTGAATGCGAAAAAGATAGAAGTAATAAGCCTGAATTTTATCAGGGGCATGAATATCGACGATGCCGTGGTCATCATCGATGAGGCCCAGAACATGACGAGATACGAGACGCGCGCGCTGCTTACCCGCATGGGGGATCACGTGAAGTGCTTTGTCCTGGGGGATACCAATCAGGTGGACCATCCCTATCTCAATGCCTTCAACAACGGCCTGAACTGGATTGTCACAAAGTTCCAGGGACACCGGAACTACGGACACATCGTGCTCAAGGGAAATAAATCCAGGGGTCCTATTACAGACCTGGTGCTGAAGACGGGCCTTTAATCCCAGGTTTATATATCTTATGCCCGTTGCCTTAAGGCATCACGGTTTTCTTTAATGGAAAAGATCCTCCTGATGGACAAGGATATGAGAATCAGGGTTGTTCCGACAATAATCTGTGTTACCATTGCAATTCCTCCAGATATGATGCCGCAATTTAACAATCATTTGTGAAACGATGATGAATGAATGGTTAAATTAGCATGAAAAAATTGAGAAATAAGTGTATGCGGGTGCAATTGAGAATGCGGGTTGAATAAATGATTTCAATCATTCTTCGCATGCGCTTCCCGCTTAGCCTCTGGCTATGCAGGACAAGACGCTGGACGTGAAGCTTGGGTTCGATTCCCCGCAGATTGCTTAAGGAATAGGGTCCAGGGCTTGACCTGGGGTTCATACCATTGATTTATAGTGTCTGATGACCTTGTTCTTCGGCCATGTTCTCGGGGAATATGCAAAAAATTAACGAGACCTTCATCGCGGGTTAACAAACCTTTGGTATTGTTTTTTCTGACAGACGGCTGACTCGTGTACCGGTTCAGTGTTTGAATCCGTGTTCTCGTCCGGTTCAGGCTTCGTTTTTTAACTACGCCCGACAAGACGCCTGACGTGAAGCATAGGTTCATTCCTCGCAGTTTGCTGCGGAATAGGGACCAGAAATGGTTAGCTCTGCACCGATATTATACGGATCGATTACAGTGCAATATACTGACGGGTGGGCCCCCTCAAAGGTGAGGGGGCTGAATTTTTCTACCATGAGACATCGGTCGCGTTTGAATGAAAAGCTTCATCAGATTAAGGAAAATTCCGCAATTGGCGGATTAGGGCCAAGTAATAGTTGAACCAGATACTTGCCTTCAACTGGCAGCGCGAGCATGAGACCAAGCCAATCGATATGAGGGGCATCATAAAAGAGACGCTCAAACTGATCAGGGCAATTATCCCGATAGCCACGTGGTCAGTGTTCTGTTAAAATTATGTTCTTGAGAAGTACCGGAAGTTCATGTGCCTGAACAGTAAAAAAAGAATATGAAAAATACATTCTTCAGAAAGAATTTACCCCCGGTTCAATATATCCTCACAAAGAAGTGCAACAATGCGGTCTATAATTAGTGAAGAGTCACCGTTCATGTGTGAGTGAAGTATTGAAATATGCCTGTCGGGCGGTACCTACCGACATAGGATGGTTTTCGATACGAGGAGGGCAGAAGATGACACGGGTTGTTTTTTTATTGTTAATCCTGGTGCTGTCACCGGCCGGGATGTTATGGGCGGTAAACTATATCATCCGTGACATAGGGACTTATACCGGAATGACAGACCGGCTTCAGGCAGGGGCCGGATTCACCCTCCACGCAGCGCCAAGGATACACGCAAAGTGCGGATATCTCATTGCAGAGGAAGATGTCTGAAAACATGAAGGAGGATAGGATGATGTATCACGTTGCTGCTTTCAGCTCGTAGCCGATTGCAGGGCCACGGGTTCTTTTATCTGCATGATCAGGTTTTTCCCGAAGATCTTCTTGAAGACCTCACGGTGCCTCAAGACGCCCCAGAGTTCGAGCTGGCAGTCTCCGGCAGGGGTGATCTCGAGGATTACCGTCTGAGGATCCTTCACCTGGAATCTGGCGTTGCCGACCAGACCTCCATGGCTGCGATCGAGGCTTTCAGCCAGGCGGAGAAAGACCGATTGTGTCCTCACGATATCACGGTCCTTTTCTTCCAATGCCTTCAAGGCCGGGTGTTTCTTCCCCGGAAACGACTTGCGGTGGAAAAGAACCGTTGCGGCCATGATGGCAAGTTCATCCTGGTTGAAGCCCAGGAGGTCGGCATTGCGGATAAAGTGAGCGCTGTTGGAATGGTGATTGGTGTAAGAGATGAATGTCCCTATGTCGTGGAGCTGGGCAGCATAGTAAAGCAGCTCACGCTTGATCTGTCCCTGCTTGTGAAGACCTGTTTCATAGGCGCTGTCAAAGAGAGAAAGCGACAGCCTTGCCACATTGTTTGCATGCTGCTCGTCAAAGCTGCACCTTCTCCCGAGCTTCAGGACGCTTCGCTGTCTGACCGACAGCTCGTCCATGAGGGGATGCTCGCTCCGGTAGAGATAGTTCACGAGAAGCCCGTCCCGAAGCTCCCTGTTGCTGATGCAGATCTCCTTGATCCTGAGCTCTGAAAGGATGAAATCGAGGATTACGGCCCCGCCGATGATGATGTCGGCCCGCCTTGGATTAAGGCCAGGCAGGGTCAGGCGTTTTTTTAAGGGCATCGAGCAGAGGATCTCGATTACCTGCTTCAGATCCTTGAGCCGCAACACCCCCTTTTTTTCCATGGTGCCGTTATGGATGACCTGGCAGGCTACCTCCGCAAGGCTCTGTATGGTGCCCGAGCTTCCAAACGCCTTTTGAATGTTGAACCCCTTGAGGTGCTGCAGGGTGCGAATGCTCTTGTTACGCACGAAATTCAGCAGATTCTTGTATCGTTTCGGAGATATCGGGCCTTCGGTGTTTTTCAGGTAAAGCATGGTCAGCCTGATTGCCCCGAGCTTAAGGCTGTCAAGGAACAGATGCTCCTTTTCGTTTCCTACGATGATCTCCGTGCTTCCGCCGCCGATGTCTATGAAAAGGGAATTGCCCTGGATGTTGGTGCCGCTTGAGACACCGAGGTAGATGAGACGTGCCTCCTCTTTGCCTGATATCACACGGAGGTCGATGCCGGCCTCCTGCTTGAGCCGGGCTATGAACTCCTGCCTGTTCTTGGCGTCGCGTGTGGCTGATGTCCCTACCGCTATTATCCTTTCAGCCTTGAATGACCGCGCCATGGTCTCGAAGTTGCGGCAGACATTGACCGCCCTTTCCATGGCATCGACTTTGAGTATTTTGTCGTTGAATTCGTTGGCCCCGAGACGGACCATCTCCTTTTGCCTGGAGAGGATGGTATAGGAGTGGTTCGGATTGATCCGTACAATCATGATACGCACGGAATTGGTCCCCATGTCCATGAAGGCGATTACGCTGTTGGTATCCTGTACATCCGGTAAAGCCCGCGATATCGGGTTCTCAATGGGCATCCTTTGCCTCTTCTATCTCCACATCCAGATCGAATGCCGCCTTCATCAGGTCGCTTTTGATACGTCCATATGCTATCTCTTCTTCGGCATCACCCGAAGATATGAAATGAATGACGATCCTGTCTTTTTCAATCGAGCAGTCAAGATCCCCGACAATATTCCGGTGGGTCCGGTCGAGGCCGTCGGCGAGCCTGAGTATGGCCGCGAGTTTTACCACAATACTTCTGTTACCCTTGCTCAATTCAGAGAAGATATCATGTTTTTCACGGGGAAGTGCCTTGCGGTGATACCGCGCGACAAGGGCTATGATATCTATTTCTTCCTCGCTGAAACAGTTCAGGCCGTGCTCCCTTATAAGCTCCATTGACTTCTTGTGGTGCCCATTTGTCCCATAAGCTATCCCGATATCATGAAGGATCGAGGCGCATTCAAGGATGTTGCGCTCGCGCATCGACAAAGAGTGCAGCTTGGTCAGGTCGTCGAATATCTTCAGGGCTATCCTTGTGGTCTGAAGAGCGTGTCCCACTTCGAAGCCATGCTCCCTGCCGAGCGCCAGCGCCTGTGAAACGCATACATTACGTTTAAATTCCTTTTTGTCCGGATCGTCTTCGGCTAAGGCGCTGCTGAATCCCTTTCCGGAAAGAACCATACGGGCATATATCTCCGGCAGCCCCTTTTCCCTTACAGATTGAGCGGCAAGGTCGACATCGTAAGGGACCAGGTAGTGGTTTACCTGGAAGGAGCGGTCTGTCAGCTTCAGCACGGCATATGACGCCCGCGGATCGCCCGTATCCTGTATCCCCAACCCGCCCGGATTGATGAAGGTTGTCCCGTCGACTTCCCGTACAAACGGCCGATGGGAGTGACCGCACAGGACGATATCGGCCTGGGCCATGTCTGACAGCTCTCTGAGCCTTTCCTCCGGGGTGTCCTGAGAAAGGTGCTCGTCAATGGATTCAGGGCTTCCGTGAACCATGAGGATCTCCCATCCGTTTCTGGTCAGCCGTCGCTGTTCAGGCAGGGTCCTGATATAGTCCATGCTGGCATCCGAGAGCTCTTCATAGGTGAACTTCCACATGGCGTACTTGTCAGGGTGTTTCTTCTTTTTCCACGTGCGGGCCTTTCCGGGGAAATCGAGGATTTTCCGGTCATAGTTGCCTATGATACCGGTGACCTCCTCACTGGAGAGCTTGGATGCGGTCTGATGAGGATAAGCCCCGCCGCCTATGATATCGCCCAGGTCCCAGATCTCCTCGATGCAGCGGCCTGTCAGGTCCTTGAGGACTGCTTCCAGTGCTGTAAAGTTAGCATGGATATCTCCGATTATCGCGATATTCATGTTCTCTCCTTTTCAGGCAACCGTCTGGTCGCTTTGTGCCTGTCGGGCGAGCACGTCAAGGAGTTCCTTCCACTGCTCCTTGTTCTCCTCCCAGCAAGAGACGAATTCATGGTAGCGTTCTTCCCTGAAGCCGGCACGATCCATTTCCAGGCATTCAATGCCTTTTTTAAGCCTGCCGGCAGGGCGCGTCCCGCCTGTATATTCAAGCGCACGCTGTCTCTCCTCCTGGTAGAATTCCGGGAGGAACTCGGTCCATACATCGCAGTCGTGGATGTCTCCCAGCATCTCCTGCAGGGTTTTCGTGGTCTTGATAAAGCCCTTCAGTTCCTTTCCGTAAAGTGGTTCGAAGGCCTCCATGCTGTACCTGAGGTGCTTCACGGCGATGCGCATCTCGTGAAGCTCCAGTTTGCGTGCAGGGTCATGGATATAGATAACGAACCCGAGCATATCGGCAAGGCGGGCTGATATCTCTTCCCTGGCTGCCCGGAGGCCATATTCAGGAGATCCCTTGTCATCCTCAATGAGAAACGGGCTCAGTGCCGTGCGAAGGGTCTCTTCCATGTCGTGTATCACGCCCGAGCCGGTTATGCGGGTCATGGCCCTGCATACCTTTTTCTGTATCCTCCGGCGTTTCTGTACAAGCCTCAGGTGAAGTCGCTTCACCCCGTCTTTTTCCCTCCCCGTGCATTCAGCCAGGAACGACTCTACAAAGATGATCTGTACGTCGGTGTCCCGCGCCGCTCCAAGGGCCTTTGTAACCTTTCGAAAATGTCTGTTCCATAAGGCGGCCTTCTTCCCCGGCAGGCATGAACCGAACAGGCCGAGCCTTGTCCTGATCCTCCGTGAAGCTACCCGCATCCTATGGACATATTCGGGATCGTCCGCTTTCATTACCCCGTCTATCTCCTTGGTGAGGGCGTAGAGCTGTTCCAGCAGGGATTGTATCCCGAACCTGACAAATGCCTTGTCCTGAGTTGTCTTGTTTTGGATTACTGTAGCCATGTTCCGTAATTGTTTATCAGTGATACCTGTGAATCGACCTGCTCTTCCCCTTTTTTCGGCGTGAGACGCACATAGTCTCCGTCTGGAAGAAGCCTTCGCGACTGCATGTTGTCCCTGATGTGAAGCGTCAGGATTTCCTCCAGAACGATCTTCTTGAGCGGCTTGTCGGTGACAGGGAAGAGTACCTCTATCCTGCGGTCCAGATTGCGCGGCATCATGTCCGCGCTCCCTATGAACACCTCGTCCTCGCCGCCGTTTCTGAAGTAATAGATCCTTGAATGTTCGAGAAAGCGGCCGACAACGGATGTCACGCTGATGTTCTCGCTCACGCCCTTTATGCCGGGCCTGAGGCAACAGATGCCGCGCACCTGGAGGTCCACCTTCACGCCCGCCTGCGACGCACGGTAGAGTGAGGCTATGATCCTCCTGTCCACGAGCGAGTTCATCTTGAAAGCGAGATAACCGTCTTTGTGGGTCTTGTGACGCTCGATCTCGCGTTCGATACGTGCCATAATCTCCATTCTCATCTTTTCCGGGGCAACCAGGAGCGAGCGGTAGTTATTCTTTGCCGAGTATCCGGTAAGTGCGTTGAAGAGGTCGGATACGTCCGAGCCGATGACCGGGTCGCAGGTGAAATAGCCGATATCTGCATAGATTCGGCTTGTTACCATGTTGTAGTTTCCCGTGCTCATATGCACGTAACGGATCAGTCCGTCTGCCTCCCGTCTGACCACCAGGCACAGCTTTGCATGTACCTTCATCCCCATGACGCCGTATACCACATGAACGCCTTCATCTTCAAGTGCCCTGGCCCAGCTGATATTGTTCTCCTCGTCGAATCTCGCCTTGAGTTCCAGCAGCACCGCGACCTGCTTGCCTTCGCCCCGGGCCTCCAGGAAGGCATCGAACAGGGGGCGGTTGTTGCCTGTCCGGTACAGGGTCTGTTTTATGGCCACCACATCCGGGTCCTTAGCTGCCTGCCGGATGAAGTCGATAACCGGTGTGAAGCTTTCATACGGGTGATAGAGAAGGATGTTGTTTTTCCGTATGATCTGAAAGATATTCTCCTGAGATGCGAACAGGACCGGGGTCCCGGGAACGAACATCCTGTCCTTGATATCCGGCCTTTCTATCCTGGTCAGCTGCATGAGGTCGGCCATGCGGAGTATTCCCTTTACCGTATATACCTGGTGCGAATCGATCCCAAGGTTGTTGACGATGATCTCCTTTATCCTTTCCTGCATGGTGTCTTCGACCTCAAGCCGTATGGTTCTTCCGAAGTAACGAAGCTCCAGGGTTTCTTCGATTACGGTAAGCAGATCCCCGGCCTCGTCCGCCTCTATATCGATATCGGCGTCCCTGGTGATGCAGAATGGGTATGCGGAAATGATCTTCAGCCCAGGGAAAAGCATGTCGAGGTTCGATATAACCACCTCTTCGATGAGCACGAAGGTCAGTGTGCGTTTTACGGGTGCGATGAGTTTTTCCTCTTCTTCCGTGATATCCCCTTCAGGTACCTGCATGAAACGGGGCAGTGTATACGGGACCTTGATGCGGGCGAAACGCTCTTCTTTGCGTCTATTCTCAACAACAACGGCAAGGTTGAGGCTCAGATTCGAGATATGCGGAAACGGATGGGCAGGGTCAAATGCAAGCGGGGTGAGCACGGGAAATATCTCCTGTTCAAAGAGTCTGCGGAGGATCTTCTTCTGAGAATTCCTGAGGCTCGCATAGCTCCTGATTTCTATGCCTGCCTCTTCGAGCTTTGGCATCAGGTCTTCTTGCCAGCATTTACTCTGCTTCTTATAGAAGTCAATGAGGATCTTCCTGATCTCATACATCTGCTCACCGGGAGTCATGCCGTCTATGGACTTTT
The DNA here is from genome assembly GCA_016934135.1 of Deltaproteobacteria bacterium. Lineage (GTDB taxonomy): Bacteria > Desulfobacterota > Desulfomonilia > UBA1062 > UBA1062 > DSAD01. Next base: position 7,783 of record JAFGTK010000305.1, read on the forward strand.
CCTGGATACCGGACAGTATCTGCCTGTTCAGCCCCGAGACCCTTACCATGAAGAATTCATCCAGGTTGCTTGCGGTTATGGAGAGGAACTTGACCCGCTCCAGCAGGGGATGCCTGGTGTCGAGCGCCTCTTCAAGTACCCGCGAGTTGAACTTCAGCCAGGAAAGCTCTCTGTTTATGTAATAGGAAGGATCAGAGAGGTCGATCTCCTTTGCAGTCTTGTCCCTGACCTTCTCCTTGTTCCCTTCAGTCTTTGTGTTTGCAGTTTCCATACTATGCTCCTATCGAATTCCTGTATAATCTTCTTGTAGCCAACTGTTCGACAGGCATGAAAAGACAGTCAGCCCTCGATAAAGTATCGTTCCCGTCAGCGGCAAGGGATGTGTTGAATGCCGGAGCAGACAGGAACATGACAGTGATAACAATATCCCTTTTGATGATAGAGAGTGACTGCTTCATAGAAACACTCCGCTAAGATGATTTATTATTATATTATAGTTACATTTTGTTAACGAACAATGAACAAACGGTTAATTTTACGTTAAGATCGAGCCTTCAAAAGTGCTTTGTCTTTCTTTATGACAATATCCCTTCCAGGGGGATATACTTTCTCCGGTGCAGGGTCCGTGATTATACGTTACAGACTCCGGATGACACCGGCCGTGCCATTGTGTCAGGCGATTTTTCTGCGTTTGTCGCAGAGATCGTCTGTGTCATACATGCAGGTGTTCACGTGCTGATTCTCAATGGTGAAAGAAGAGGTGATGGATTTCGGCAGCAGTATCAAGGCTTTCAGGAAAGACTCGAAATCAGGCGCTGTATTGATATTGACATCGAATCCCCATTGTCGGATCGTCCTTGCCATGTTTGTGCTGTTCTTCGACCCATATCCGACGGAAAATCGGTTGATCCCCCAGCGGGAGAACGTATGCAGGCATTTTTTTGCTTCATTCGGGGACGTCATGATCAGCGGACCCAGAAAATCCACCTCGCACTGCCTTATGGAATGCGTGAATTCGCTTATAAAGGCGTGCAGGCCCATATTATGCAGACTGTCGACAGCCCCGCTGATCCATAGCTGTTCATCCTTTAAACCGGATTCCATAAGGATCGGGATA
>JAFGTK010000003.1 GCA_016934135.1 Deltaproteobacteria bacterium
CGCCCCTTGAACCCCACCATACGCCTGCCGAGACAGAAGATGCATTTGTTCGGACATCCCCGGCTTGTGATGATACTTACCGGAAAACCGAGAGCAAGGTATCTGGACATAGGAAGGAGGTGTCTTGCCGGCAGAGGCAGATGGTCCAGATCGCTGATCAGCTCACGCTCGGGCGTGGTGATTATCTCGCCGGCTCTTTGAAAGGCGATTCCTGCGATGTGATCCCACCTTCTTTTGGCATCGATTGCAGGTACAAGCTCGGCCAGAGTCTGTTCCGCTTCTCCGATCACTATGAGATCCAGTTCAGGATACCGGTTGAAGGTGTTTGCAACATCAAAGGATACATGGGGTCCTCCCATCATAGTGATAATGCCCGGGTTGTGCGCTTTGGCATCGCAAATGATGCGGATTGCCTGGGGAAAATTCATGGTAACCGATGTTGCACCCACGACATCGGGCTGGAATTCGTCAAGGGCCTTTGCGAGTTTCTGCGGTGTATATCTGCTGACAATATAATCCAGGACGATCACCTGCGCCCCTGCCGCCTTGCACGCTGCTGCGACATAACACAGGCCAAGAGGAGGAGAAGGGGCTTCTTCCAGAGGATATGGCGGGGCGATAAGCGCTATTTTCATGAAAAAGTTACTAGCACCCTTTTGCCGGAAATACCAGAGATCTTATCCATCCGATGAATGTATTGTCCCTGAGCATATCCCTGTCGATCTCATCGATGTTCAATGCAAGTTTTTCCGGGTCTGAAAACCAGTCTGCCCTTGTTTTAAACGGAAGGTCCGTGTCGATCTTTCTTATAACAACTGCCGGGTTCCCCACGGCAACGGTATTTTCCGGGATATCCCTGGTTACGACCGAGCCGGCCCCTATAATGCTGTTGTCTCCTATGGTTACTCCCTTGCAGACGATCGCACTGTCGCCGATCCAAACATTGTTTCCTATGGAGATCGGGGCGGTTTTCCCGATATAGTCGGTACGGTCATGGATGCCATGCCAGTCGGCATCTGTTATGTATGCACTGCTTGCCATCATGCAGCTGTCGCCTATGGAGATGGATGTGGCTGCACTGATCCGTACGCCTGGACATATCAGGCAGTAGTTGCCGATGCTGATGGATGCCTGCTTGTCCTTTTCAGACCAGATAGTCAGCCTTACCTTGTGGTCTGAGGTGGTGATGACATTTGCATAATCTCCCAGATCAATGGGCCATCCGAAAACCTGTATATGCCAGGGCTTCATGAAGGTGCCGCCTTTGCCGAGGTGTCTGAACTGAGGCCTCAGAAAGTGCTCGACATACCAGTCGCGTAGCAGCAGATCGAACTTCTTCATGTAATATGGCCGGTAATCCCGTATCAATGGAAGTTAACCCCTCATGTCCTGTGCCCCGGAACAGAATGCATCCTGGATGCTGAACACCGGGTGGTTCTTTTTCAGGAACCGGTACATGTGCGATTTTGAACCCTGGCCGATCTCCCAGAAGGAATGATTGAACAGATGTGATGCCGGTGTGATGTTGTACAGGGCATCTGCAGCCATCATGACAGCGGCATTGGTCCAGGTGAGTTTCTCTTCCGGCCAGATCACCATATCAGGGAAGGTAATCCCGCAGTAAAAGGACCCATCGTTGTATCTTTTCCCCAGTATCCAGGAAAGGATTGTTTCTGCAGGCCCGTTGTCTCCCATGGCAGCCAGAGAGAGTATCAGTTCGGATGTCTCCGCCATGGTAATCCACGGACTGTCGGATACACATCGTGCGCCGAGACCCTCTACCACGAATTTGTTCCAGAACCTGTCCATGCGTTTTTTCGCCTCACTCCCGGTAAGCGCCCCGCAAAGAACCGGGTAGAACCAGTCCATGGAATAACGGGCTTTGCTCTTGTTGAACAGATACGGCCTGTAGCGTATTGCATCTCCAAGCCTTCGTAGCGCATCCTGCCACCCGGGTCTGCTTTCCCCTAGAAGCAGTGCAAGGACCAGGCCGCACTTCAGGCTCATGTATACGGAACTCGACCCGGTAAGCAGTGACATTGGATCAACTCTTCCCTGGAAATTTCTTGCCCAGTAGATCTCTCCGCCTGCTCCCTGAAGCCCCACGGCATAGTCTATCCCCGCGCATACGGTAGGCCAGATGTATTCGAGGAATGGCCTGTCCTGGGTAATAAGGTAATAGTGAAAAACCCCGACAGCAATGTAGGATGACTGGTTGGATTCCTTTGTCAGATCTTCGGGTTTGCCGTTCATATAGGAGGAATGCCAGCTCCCGTCGGGCAACTGTGTTGACGCAAGCCATTCAAATGCACGCCGGGCTTCTTCGTAATACCCGCCGATGCTCAGTCCTATGGCGGCCTCTATATGGTCCCACGGGTCGGTCTTACCCCCGGTATGCCATGGAATCTCTCCGGTACCCAGCTGTACATCGGCAATTGATGCCGTTAGCGTTTCTATGTCAACAGGACAGGAATATTTGCGGGGGGATAGTTCAAGTTCCATATTGGTCACCTTTCTTAAGATATAGTACGATGCTTTTGGAGATGAACGGATTAAGCATCTTGTCAAGCGCTCTGGTGAGCAGAGGTTTCTTGATGATATCCCACACCAGGAACCTGTGGTACAGTTTCACCGGCGGGGATTCGTCGTTTTTATGACCCACCAGGCATTTCAGCCACCAGTAAGGACTGTGAAGTGAATGTGCCCTGTCCGTATCGATACACTTCGTGCCTGCATTCTCCAGCAGAGTGATCAGCTCGCGTTTCCTGTATATACGAATATGGCCGCCTTCTTCTCTGTGGTAGTCTTCGGACAGGAACCAGCATATCCTTTCCGGGAGATAGCGGGGTACGCTGACCACCAGAGACTTGCCCGGTTTGAGTACGCGGGTGATCTCTTCAATTGCCTTCTTATGATCAGGGATGTGCTCGAGTACTTCAGAGCAGATGACCACGTCAAACGATTCGTCAGGAAAGGGCAGTCTGGTGATATCGCTTGTGCATACGAGTTTTCCTCCGCGGCCGTCTTCATTTTCGTGGCGCATGACATTGAGGGTGCGGTTTGCAATATCTGCATCTTTTTTATTTCTGTCGATGCCGACAACATTCACCCCGTTGAAGCGGAAAGCCTGGCTCAGATGCCGGCCTGCTCCGCATCCTGCGTCGAGCACATATGCTCCGGGAGGCAGATCGAGTTTTGCGAAGTTAACAGTGAGCATCGAGTGCCTCTCTATATACATCCACGACATTTTTTGCCGTGTTATTCCAGGTAAACTGTTTCTTCACCCTTTTGTACCCTGCCTCGGCCAGACGATCTCTTTTTTCAGGATTGTCAAGCAGATCGATGATTGCATGTTCCATGGCGTGGGCATCTCCCGGGGGTACGAGTATGCCTGCATCTCCGACAACTTCGGGCAGTGCCCCGCCGGTTGTACTGATTACCGGTACCCTGCATGCCATGGCTTCTCCTGCCGGCAGGCCGAAACCTTCATAGATGGATGGTATCACGGCCATGGTGGTCTGTGCGTAGTACCTGGCGAACTCGTCATCATCGATGCGTCCTGTAAACCTGATATATTTCTGTGCGCCGAGTCTGCCCACAAGGTTTGCAATAACACCGTTCTCCTTGGGTTTGCCTATTACTGTCAGGGATATATCCCTGGTCTTGCGTATCGATACAACAGCCTCTATCAGATAGCGAAGACCCTTCAGCGGTGTATCCGCACTGTTGGTGACCATGATCTGGTTGTCCTCTCGTTTAACCTCGGGCAAAGGATGAAATATGTCCGTATTGATGCCGTTTGCAACAACCCTGAATTTGTGGGGCGGAATGGCGAATGCCTTGCCGATGTCGTCCTTTGATGCCTCGGATACCGTAATGATATGGGAGAGCTTTCTGGACACATGCTTCTGCATGCCGATGAACGAATACCACCTCATGACCTTGAGTTTTCTCCACCAGAACCTCTCGGACCTGATCTCCACATCCCTGTCTACGGTCATGGGATGATGGATGGTGGCTATGGTGGGAAGCCCGATCGACCTGACCCCAAGGAGCCCGTAAGCCAGACACTGGTTGTCATGAAGTATGTCATAGTTGGCTGCATTGGCACGCATGAAGTTCAAGAGCCTGATGCCGGAGGTAAAAGGTTCCGGGAAGCCACCTGTAGATACCCCGAGCCACTCTAAAAGGTTTACGGGAGATGTAAGTTCCCTTATCGATGGAACCCTGAAGAGGTCGTCCGGGTTATACAGATCAAGACTCGGGAGTTTATGAAGTGTTACGTCATCATCCACTATCGGGTATGGCGGCCCTGATGCAACATCCACCTTGTGGCCGAGATCAGTAAGTGCCCGGCTCAGTCTTTTGATATAGACCCCCTGCCCGCCGCAGGTGGGGTTGCCCCGATAGGTATAAAGACATATTTTCAAAGGGGTGTCAGAGGTGAAGTTCTTCCTTGTTGAATCGTTCGATTTGCTGCCCTGATAAGATGACATCTCAGCATAATATCCTTTTTCTATAGAGAATAGCGTACCTTCTCCGAAAAGATGGACAATTCAGAAGCGGTAGCAATACACAATAGCAATAAAGACCCAAGAAATCAATGGTAATTCATGAGGTGCTTATTTGGGAAAAAGCCTCTCATGAAGCAATGACGTGAGTTCCTTGATCTTCTCGGAACTCACGCAGCATGGAGTCTCTATCCTCTGTGAGAGGGTAACCGTCAGAGAGTAGGTTCTGAAGAATATCCTGCACCGCCGGCATTCCTTCAGATGAGTGTTCAGTTCGCTGATAAGCTCTTCGGATATGGAGTTTTCCAGGTACTCCTGAAGGAGTTTTGAACATATCTTGCAATTCATACGTTATCTCCTGAAGGATCGGAATATTTTCTGAAGTAATCGGAAAGGATCTCTCTCAGGACGAGCCTTCCCCTGTGCAGTCTGGATTTCACTGCAGGGACGGTCAAGCCGAGTGTCTGCGCAATATCCTCGTTTTTCAGACCCTCGACATCCTTCATGATAACAACTGTCCGCATGGTGTCGGGCAGCGTGTCAATGGCAGTTCTTAGAACCTCAGAGCTTTCTTCAGAAAGCAGGACATCATCCGGCAGGGTGGACCAGTCATAGACTGCTGAGTGTTCGCTGTTCGTATCATCAATCAGGGTCTGTTCCGTAAACTTCTTCTCTTTACGAAGAAATCCGTATGATGCATTTGTGGTTACCCGGTACAGCCACGTGGCAAAGTATGCCTCGTTCGTTAGGGTATGAATCTTTGACAGTACAGTTAGAAAAACCTCCTGCATGATCTCTTCTGCGGCAGAAGCATCTCTGGTAAGATGAAAAGCCAAGTTATATACCTTGTTAGAGAACCTTCTCACTATCTCCTCCATGGCCTCGGCATCGCCATGTTTAATTTCAGTAACAAGTGCGGCATCAGAGAGCTTTTCTGATTGTTTACTCATTTAGATACCACGTCTCCTTTATTGGATTCATATGCATCCCATGTGAGTATGAGATTTCTTGCAGCCCAGACTTCATCTACCCTGGAAACAGGACATGCCCTGGGCGATTCATGGAGGTCCTGCTCTCTGTTTAGGCTCATTTCAGCTATTGTTTCCATGGCATGCGCAAAACGGTTCAGCTCGTCTAAGGATTCTGTTTCGGTGGGTTCTATCATGATAGCACCGGATACAACGAGAGGAAAATATACCGTTGGCGGATGAAACCCGAATTCCATAAGCGTCTTGGCCATATCCATGGTCGTGATTCCGGCATCTTTCTGCCTGAGATCGCTCAGGACGAATTCATGCAGTGTCGGTGTGTTAAAGGGGAGATCAAAGTGATGGATAAGTCTGCTTTTAAGATAGTTGGCATTCAGGCATGCACTGATGGATGCTTCTCGAAGACCTTCTCCTCCCAGGCTGACAATATATGTGAGTGCCTTGATCAGCACACCCATGTTTCCCAGGCACGAATGAACCATGCCTATGCTCAAAGGCCTGTCCCATGACAGGGTGTATCTTTCCGTATTGTCTTTGATAATGACAGGGCAGGGCAGGAACTTTTCCAGTTCTCCTTTCACCATGACCGGGCCGCTTCCAGGACCTCCTCCTCCGTGAGGGGTTCCGAAGGTCTTATGCAGGTTTACATGCAGACAGTCCACACCCATGTCTCCCGGCCTTGCTATGCCCATGATGGCATTGAGATTCGCACCGTCCATATAGAGATAGGAGCCGTTATCGTGAAGAAGTCCTGCAATTTCATGGATCTCGCTTTCAAAGATTCCCAGGGTATTGGGGTTGGTGATCATGAGCGCTGCAACATCCTCATCGAGATGCTCTTTGAGTATAGCCGCTGTAAGATAGCCATGTTCTCCGGATGGCATGCTCTTCGTCCTGAAGCCGGCAATGGCACATGATGCCGGGTTGGTTCCATGAGCCGTGTCCGGGATCAGGACCGTGTTCTTTTCCCGGCCTGAGAGGGTTACGGCCTTCTTTATCAGCAGCATGCCGGTAAGCTCGCCGTGTGCACCTGCTGCAGGCCACAGGCAGCATGCATCCATGCCGCATATCTCCAAAAGACAATCCTGGAGAAGACAGCAGTATCGAAGGATCGTATGCATGGCATTGCTGTCGGCCGGATGGATCGCCGCTGAAGCGCCGGCTATGATCTCGGATATCTTGGGATTGTACTTCATGGTACATGATCCGAGCGGGTACATGCCATGGTCTATCCCGTAGTTGAGACGTGAGAGCCTGGTAAAATGGCGTACTGTTTCGACTTCCGACAGATCAGGGATGTCAGGCATTGTCTCGGCAGGGTCAAGATCTTTCAGGTCTGTTAAATCAAAAGGTGCGGGACACACCCGGGTGTTCTTACCCTTTGCACTGCGGGTATTGAGCAGTGGTTCCCTTATTTCCGGGAAGCGTGTTATATATTCTCGAGCAGACATCTGCAGTCCTCTTTCGTATTCATTTCGGTTACCGTTATCAGCATGGCATCTTTAAGTTCCGGATAGTGATTCTCTATTGGTATGCCCGGTATGATGCCCTTCTCCTGTAATGCCAGGCGTTTTTTCTCATCCATGCTGACGACGAATTCATGGAAGACAGGGGCATTGAAGATGCGCTGTATACCCTTGTCGTGCAGTGATCCCATGAGGTAGCGTGCCCCTGATGCGCACTGGGATGCAACATAGCGCAGGCCTTCTGGCCCCATGGCGCTGAGGTACAGCGATGCGCGAAGGGCGCACAGGCCCTGGTTCGAGCAGATATTGGAGGTCGCCTTTTCCCTTCGGATATGCTGTTCCCTTGTTGAAAGAGTCAGGCAGAATGACTCTTTCCCGTCATGATCCCTTGTCATCCCTACAACCCTGCCCGGCATGCGCCGTACATGGTTTTTGTTTACACAGAAGAATCCCAGCAACGGGCCTCCTGCACATACAGGGTTGCCGAAGGACTGGGCTTCCCCTGCAACAACGTCCGGGTGATAGGACCCCGGCCTCTTCATGATCCCCATTGAGATCGCCTCGGTTACTGTTATTCCCCAGAAACCCGCCTTTGATGCGATCTTCGCTATCTTTTCCATGGGTTCGATGATGCCGAAATAATTCGGCTGCTGGACAAAGAGTGCCGAGTCCGCGTCGGCCTCATTTTCAAGAGATTCCAGGTCTGTCCTTCCTGTAACAGGATCAAAGGGTATCTCCACAACTTCTATATCATGGGTGTTCTGAAGGTAGGTTCTCAGTACTGCCCGGTATGCCGGATGTGTGGCGCGGGTGATGATGATCCGCCTGATGCCCTTGAGCTTTGTTGCCATAAGGGCTGCTTCGGCTAAAGCAGAGGCCCCGTCGTACATGGAGGCATTGGAGATATCCATGCCTGTCAGTGCAGCCATCATGCTCTGATACTCGAAGATGCCCTGAAGCGTACCCTGACTGATCTCGGGCTGATACGGGGTGTAGGCTGTCAGGAATTCCTGGCGCGAGGCAACGGCATCCACGAGGGCGGGAATGTGATGGCGGTATATGCCGCCTCCTGCGAATACAACCCCTGAGGGTCTGCAGGCAAATGATTTCCGCAGAGACTCCTCGTCCAGGGGCCCGGGTATATCGAGTTTTCTGTGTAATCTCATGCCTTCGGGGATGGATGAAAAGACCTTTTCAGCGGTATCAATGCCGATTGAATCAAGGATGATATTCAGGTCGTGACTTGTCTGGCACAGGTATGACATCTATTTCGCCTCTGCTGAGAGAAACTCCTTGTATGCTTTTGCATCCATGAGAGAGTCTGCCTCGGCAGGATCATCCATCTCTATGACGACCATCCAGGCATCACCGTAGCAGTCCTGATTGACCAGTTCCGGCGCATCTGCCAGGGGTTCATTGACCTCAAGGATTGTCCCGTCTACCGGGGCATAGATCTCAGATACTGCCTTGACGGATTCAACTGTTCCAAAAGATTCTCCGCTGGCTATATGTGTGCCTTTTTCGATAAACTCCACAAACACGATATCGCCTAGTTCACTCTGCGCGTAATCCGTAATGCCTACCCTTATCGTTTTATTCTCTATCTTTCCCCACTCGTGATCCTGGGTATACTTCAACCCTTCAGGTATCTTCATATCTCTCCCCGTTCCTTGTTATTTTGCTATACTGCCCTTTACAAAGGGCGGTTTTCTCACCTGTGCCTTCAGCAGTTTAGACCTTATGGATACAGCGACCTCTTCTCCTTCATGAACTGAACCGTCAAGATATGCCAGGGCGATACCGTGACCGAGAACCGGCGAAATGCTCCCAGAGGTAATGGTCCCTATCTCTTTGCCGGCTTTCATGCATGAATAACCTTGTCTGGGGATGCCTTTTTCCATCAGTTCCAAACCGAACAGCCTTCTGGCCGGCCCGTCTGCTGCCTGCCTGGCAAGGGATTCCTTGCCGATAAAATCGTGTCTGTTCATATCCACGGCAAAGTCCAGCTGTGCCTCAAAAGGTGTGGTGTTCTCGTCAATGTCATTGCCATGGAGCGGATAGCCCATTTCAAGCCTCAGGGTATCCCGCGCACCCAGTCCGCATGGGGTGGCCCCGGCATCGATGAAAGAGTTCCATAAGGGTGCGGCCTTTGCTGCAGCAAAGAATATCTCCACCCCGCCTGCGCCTGTATAGCCTGTTTTTGAGATCATGAGATCCCCGTATTCTTGAGTGTTCAGGCTGCAGAAGTTGAAGTAGCGGATATCTCCCAGGTTAAAATTCAGGCAGGTCTTCAGTATCCTTTCAGAATCGGGGCCCTGCAGCGCTATCAGGGCTGTTTCAGGGCTCCTGTCTTCAATGATGACATGTTCGCTGTTGTGTTCATGAATCCACTGAAGATCGTTAGGCGTATTTGACGCGTTTACGCAGAGCATGTAGCGCTCCTGTGGGGTGATGCAGTAGACTGTAAGGTCGTCGATAATACCGCCTTTCTCATTCAAGAAAAAGGTATAGTAAACCTTGCCTGGTTTCATCGATGAAACATCCCTGGTGAGAATGCGGTTCAGGAAGCCGGCACTGTGCTTTCCTTCGACAAATATCTCACCCATGTGGCTTGCGTCGAACAATCCTGCCGATTTTCTCGTAGCCATGTGTTCTTCCTTGATTCCTGTATACCACACCGGCATATCCCATCCGTGAAAGTCTACTATTCTAGCACCCTGCCTGACGTGCTCGGGGTAAAGAATTGTTTTCATGTCTGAATCTCC
>JAFGTK010000306.1 GCA_016934135.1 Deltaproteobacteria bacterium
ATTTCCTCGTAGAGGATGCGGGCGGCCTTGTTCAGGTTGAGGGTGCGGATATAGATGTCAATGTCGGTGAAAGGGCTCCCCGCCATCTCAGCAAGCCTGCCCTGGGATATCATTTTCAGGCCGATCATCTGGTTCAATCTGTCCGATGCATTAACATAGCCTATGGCAAAGGCAAGGTCTTCCAATCTCTGTCCATCGACAAACGGGATCCCCATGTGATCCCTGCGGACGGTCACTGTCTTTTTCAGCCCTTTTATTGTGATTTCACCTTCCATGGGGCCTGTGGTATCGGCAAAGTGGCGGTCGAGGATTCTGGTGCATCCGCTAAAAAGAAAAGCTGCCGACAAAAGAAAGATAATGAAGTAAACAAGGCAACTGATGTTGCCTCTGACATGATAAGATGTGTTCATGGCTTCTCCTGTAATTCAATAGTGCCGTGTAAATATTGCACGGCCGTTCCGGCGATCTCAACCCGGCCTTCGAGATCCGTGCAGAACAGTTCGCCACCTCGCTGCGAGAGCTGAGACGCTCTCAGGGCTTTTTTGTTCAACCTGTCTGCCCAGTAGGGCGTCAGCGCACTGTGGGCGGAGCCGGTCACCGGATCTTCATCGATGCCCAGCGACGGGGCGAAGAAACGTGAGACAAAGTCCACAGACCTGCCCGGTGCCGTTACGATCACACCGCGCAGGTCAAGATTTTTCAGCAGGTCCATCCTGGGCTTCAGGCCGATGATGTCTGATTCTGATTCGTAAACAACAAAATAATCCTCGCTGCTCAAAACTTCTGAAGGGGTTTTCCCCAATCCGGCAATGAGGCCATCAGGTGCACGGCATGGGGTGGGACCTTGGGAGGGAAAGTTCATGCACAGCCTGCCCGCTTTCTTCTCCACGCTCAAGGGCCCGCTTTTGGACTCGAACGTAATGGTTTCGCATGCCGGGTCGATATGGGTGAATATGACATATGCACTGGCAAGGGTTGCATGCCCGCACAGGTCGACCTCTGCAACAGGCGTGAACCAGCGGATCTTATAATCACTGCCGGTTTTAACAAAGAACGCGGTTTCAGACAGGTTGTTTTCCTGTGCTATGGATTGCAGGACCGCATCATCAAGCCATGCATCCAGCGGGCATACGGCTGCGGGATTGCCAGAGAAAACCCTGTCTGCAAAGGCATCGATCTGATACATGGGGAGTTTCATTCTTATAACCTCCGTATATGTTTTAAGTTAATGGCCGGTGGGCATAAACAACCTTTGTAATCTCGTGGTTGACTATGATCAGCCTGAGAGAATCCGTGCTTTTGGGAAGACCATGAAGAATTGTGGGACCTTGAAAACGGCAATGATGCTGCTGCGGTTGAACTCGGGTAAGAATGATCTGTTTGCCACAAAATCAACAAGCCGCGCCGGAGAAATGCACCCTCGGGCCATGGGCGTCGTGAGGTATGTCCTGCCTTCGTAAACATGGGCAAGTGTGCGCCAGCAGCGCGGAACAATCCCGGTTGTAACGGGCATGCGGACAGGAAAGGAGCGAAAAGTAAACTCGGCAGCAGTGGTGCCCTCCCTGGTGATACGAATGTAGTGCGTGGACGGATCTTTTTCCTCACATGCAAATGTGGCGAGTTCTTTGGGGATGCCCCAGTTGTTCTGACCATTCACCACACTGTCCTGTGTGGAGACAAAGATCTTCGTAATGGAGAAATACCTCCCTGCGGCAACATCAAACCTGCCCGGTATGAAAAGAAGTTCCTGATACGGACCCACATCCGAATAACTGTAATCTACATACATCACAGTTCCGAAGCCCCCGGCGAACGAGTCCTTGAGAGGGCTTTGCACAAAGCAGCTTCCCTCCACAAAATCGTGCTGCAGTTTCAGCAGGATGATATAGCCCGATCCCATGAGACCCCATGGGGCGGGAGCGTTTAAAACAGCCTGATTATCCATTGTGATCCCTCCCTGTTTTTTCAAACGCTGTGGATCGATCAGTTACTAACTGAACAGGCCTTTTGCCCGGGTAAACTGTACCACCCGTGATGGAAGGTCCACCTGGTCCACCTTGAAGCCGGAAACCATCCATGCCTTTGCCTGCGGAGAATGTTCATGGTGCTTCAGGTTCGCCCACCACTGGCGATAGGTTCGGGCAGACTTCGGCAGCCTGGAACGGATAATCAGTTCGATCTGATCAAAGCTCAATGTCAGGGTTGTGACGGGTGCTGGAGTCTTGCTGATAAAATCCTCAAATGGTTCATACTTGCATTGCATATAAACCTCTCCGAATTGTTCAGTCATTCAAAAAAACTTCATATCATATATATGCGCCATCAATGCGTACTGCTCACGCTTTGTTATGGTTCATGTCAGTCTTCTTTATCATTTGTACCGGGCAATTTATGCTGTTTATATGCCTTTGCAAGGCCACCTGATGAGGTCTCACGATAGAGGTTCGGAAGGTCATGGCCGGTCTGATTCATTACGGACACCACATCATCAAATGAGATCCGGTGGGACGCATCGGTGAGCAGGGCGAAGTCGGCGCAGCCGAGCGCCCTTGCCGCAGCAATGGCGTTTCGTTCGATACAGGGTATCTGCACGAGTCCTTCCACCGGATCGCATGTCAGGCCCAGATGATGCTCCAGTCCCATTTCCGCTGCATATTCGATCTGACGTATGGTCCCGCCCAGAAGCTGTGTGGCAGCACCGGAGGCCATGGCGCAGGCAGTGCCGATCTCTCCCTGGCAGCCCACCTCAGCCCCGGATATGGAGGCGTTCTTTTTCACGAGGTTTCCGATAAGCCCGCTCGTTGCCAGGGCGCGCAGGATTACCTCCTCGCTGCACTTTAACGTCTCTTTGAGATACCTAAGGACAGCAGGGACCACCCCGCACGATCCGCAAGTGGGTGCTGTCACGACCATAGAGCCGGATGCATTCTCTTCTGCCGCTGAAAGGGCATAGGCGGATATCAGGCCGGTCCGTTTTAAATGCGGGCCTGA
>JAFGTK010000047.1 GCA_016934135.1 Deltaproteobacteria bacterium
AATCGTCAGGCCTCCACGGCAGAAGCTGAAACGTTGTCGGGTCCGGCATGGCGATCATGTCGCTTTCATGAATCCTGGCAAATCCCTCGATCGAGGAACCGTCGAAACCCATCCCTTCTTCAAGGCCCTCATCCAGTTCAGACGGGGTAATATTGAAACTCTTGAGCCTGCCCAGCACATCTGTGAACCAGAACTGTATGAAACTTACCTTGTGTTCCTTGACCGCTTTTAGAACATCGGCTTTCGTCTTACACTCTAACATCTTCTTCCTCCATTCATTTTGGATTTACATCCTTTTTTCTCTTGTCTGATACATTATTCCAGAGGGTCGTTCTCCCTCAGTTCCCATATTCCACAGGGGCATGCCTGTGCGCAGAATCCGCAGCCGATGCACAGCCGATCATCCACTGCATACTCGTATCTGCCTCCCTGAAGATCCCTCCGTGATATTGCCTGCTGCGGACATATGGCCTCGCACAGTCCGCAGTCGCGGCACGCCCCGCAGGATGCGCACTGCAATGAACATGCTGCAATGTCCTCAGGCTTCTCTTCCCTGGGATTGTAATATTCGAGCCTGATCCTGCTGTAATCCACTACAGGGAGCTGGTCATAGGTCTCGCTCCTGCCATTGATGCGTGCATCGATGGTCTGGGCAACTGTCCTGCCTGCACCGATTGCATCGGTAATCAGCCCTGCCTTTACACTGTCTCCTATGGCATAGATCTTCGGATCGCTCGTCATGAAGGTATTATCCACGGCAACAAATCCGTTTTTCACATCCATGCTTATTGGAAGAAAGCTCAGATCCGGCTGGTCACCGATCGAGACGACAACAATATCGGCGTCCAGGATCTCACCTCCCGCAAGCTCCACACCTTTTCTGGTGATGGCCCTGGTATGGACCGGCCAGAGAAATTTTGCACCTACAGCCTCGGCCGCCTCGCGCTCTTTCCCGAACGAGGCCGGTTGTTGAATATCGATGAGTGTTATATCCCGTGCCCCGAGCCGGTGTGCCTCGGTGGCGACATCACAGCCGACATTTCCTGCACCGATAATCACAATCTTTTTGCCAACCTTCAGGCCGTCTCTCTTTGAAAGCTCAAGGAATTCGAGAGCGGAAACCGCATTTGCATGGCCTTCCACCTTCATAGAGCGCGGGGTCTGTGCACCTACTGCAATCACGGTAAAATCATGCCTGTCCAGGATCTCTTTAAAGGTCTCTTCCGTAAGGTCCTTTTTCAGTCTCACATGTGTTACCTTCTCGGATATCCTCTTGAGTTCATGTTCGAATACGTCTTTTGGGAATCTCGAGTTCGGTATGACACTCGCAATCTTTCCACCCAGTTTTTTCGCACGGTCATATACTTCCGGCTTATGCCCTTGAAGATAGAGCTGCCAGGCAACAGAAAGACCTGCCGGACCGCCTCCTATGATTGCTATCTTTTTCCCGCTCGGTTTTGCAGGTATGGGTTCTGCTGCATTGATGCTCGCCTTTCCAAGCATGGATATATCTGTTGAAGGGAGGAAATCCAGGCCTCTCGTGCAGTGATCCATACAGATGTTCGGGCACAGGTAGCCGCATACCGTAGCAGGAAACGGCGTATACTCGAGCGCCAGATCGATTGCGTTTTGCACCTCACCCTTTCTGATGAGTTCCCATCTCTTCTGCACAGGAATACCTGTCGGGCAGTTAGCCTGGCATGGAGGCAGGTATTTGTCATTCTCCCATACAGGGACAAATCTTCTAAGCGCCCCGGTAGTAATCAAAGTTACAGGGCTCCTGTCGATATCGGTTAGATCGCCTATGAGACCGCCTTTGCCAAGTTCCCTGTCCCATACCTCCGAGCGGAATACAGACATCGCTGTCATGCTCCGGAGAGTCTTCTCATGGGGCGCAAGGGCTTGAAGCACCTGCCATTTCGAGCGCTCTGATGTCAGCACATCGAAAAGATCGGCCTTTTTGATGGCATCGAGGAAGTCCTTCATATTAGTGGTGAGCCAGGACCAGTCTTCATCGCTCATCCGGATCAGCTTTGCGTCGGCATCGCTGTAGCCTTTCTGTGTACCGCGCAGAAAAATCTTTCCGCCTACCATGCCCACGCACGGCCTGTGACCGAGGATATTGCCCCTGTAATGAGACCCCAGCCCGCAGATTACCGCCACCCCGCCGGCCATGAATTCGGCGAAGGAATCACCTACGCCGCCCAGGACCCATAATTCCGGCGGATCAAAGCGGGGGTTGCTCTTGGTCATGGTCATGCCCCTGGCCCCTATGTCGCCGTCCACATAGATCTTTCCCTGGGCCATGGCATTTGCAACGCCGTTCGTGGCATCACCATGTACAACGATTGTGGCGCCTGCATTGAGCCAGCCCACATCGTCGGAGGCCGGACCCTGTATCTCGATGCGGGTCATGGGAGAACCCATGGAACCTGCTCTCTGTCCGGGATAGCCTACCACACTGATATTCACGGGCTTACCCATTGTGTTCCAAAGGCGTCCGCCGATACCATGCTGTCCGTAGGCCTGAACCTCGATGTCCAGGTAGCCGCGCTCAACAGCCTTTTGTATCTGCTCTTCCAGTACCCTGGATTCTACCCTCATACCGTCTGTGATTCCCGGGATTATTATCTTCTCAAGCTGTTCCATGCACCTATCCCTTTACACCACATGCTTGATCTGAAGACGCCTGGCAGCGTGGTAATCATCAATCCCGATCGCATCGGACATCCCGATGGGCAGAGATGTCGAGCGCCCGAGCGGGGCAAGGATCTTTTTGAGTTCGGAGTCGAAACTCCTGAACACATCCACAAGGCGCTGTGCGACATCTTCAGGATCAAGGCGCCTGTAGATCCTCGGGTCCTGCGAGGTAATGCCCTTTGGACAGAGTCCTATGTTGCAGATATTGCACCTGTCGCTCTCCGATCCCACACATCCGGCACAGGCCTGCATGATATACTTTCCTGCCTGAACACCGCTGGCACCCAGCATGATCAGTGCAGCGGCGTTTGCCGCAAGGTTACCGTTCTTGCCTATGCCTCCGCCTGCAAATATCGGTATCTCGTTCTGTTTGCCGATCTTTACCAGGTTGAGGTATGCATCGCGGATATTGCTCGCTATGGGATGACCCATGTGATTCATGGAGACATTGTAGGCAGCCCCTGTTCCGCCGTCTTCACCGTCTATGGCAAGGCCTGCGGCATAGGGATTCCTGGCAAGGTTATTGAGCACAGCAAGTGAGGTTGTGGTTGCAGATATCTTCGGATACACCGGAACCCTGAATCCCCAGGCCATGTACATGGACTGGATCATCTTGGCCACGCTCTCCTCGATGGAGTACTTGGTCTGATGGGTCGGCGGGGACGGAAGGCTAACGCCTTCGGGGACCCCCCTGATGGCTGCTATGAGCTTGTTTACCTTGTACCACATGAGCAGTCCGCCGTCTCCGGGCTTTGCACCCTGTCCGTATTTAATCTCGATGGCGCAGGGGTCCTCCTTCATCTCCGGCAGTGCATGGATGATCTCGTCCCAGCCGAAATATCCGCTCGCTATCTGGAGGATGACGTACTTGAGGAATCTCGAGCGTAAAAGCCTTGGCGGGCACCCGCCCTCGCCAGTACAGATCCTCACCGGCATGCCGAGTTCCTCGTTCAGATAGGCAACCCCCATCTGAAGGCCTTCCCACATGTTCGGGGAAAGCGCACCGAACGACATGCCGCCGATGATCAGCGGATAGATCTCCCTGACAGGAGGAACCCATATGTTTTCCCGGGAAGCACTTATGGCCTCTTCGGGTGAGAGTATACGGCCAAGCAGGGTTCTTATCTCGAATTCATGTCTGCCTGCATCCAGGGCAGGGTCTGTGAGCATGGAGATCCGTATGAATTTTATCCGGTCAAGGATGCTTCCGGAATCGTTTCTGCGGCCCCCTCTTCTTCTTGGTTCGCCGCCTGAATTGATGTGAAAACGCAGCTTGTCCATCTCATCGTTTACAACAGGATATATGGCGCTGTTCGGGCACACATTCGTACACATGCCGCATCCCATGCATGCATGAGCAGGGTCGGTGACCTGATCGATACCGTGGTATACGCTGTAGTCATTTCCGGGCTTTTCCATCAGACCCGGCTTAACCTGTACTTCTCTTTTTCTGTGCACACCGAGTTCTATGGCTCTTACCGGACACACAGCCGTACACCTGCCGCAGAGTGTGCACCTGTCTTTGTCCCAGAGGATCCGCCAGTGCAGGTCTTTATAATTTAATGTGGATGGATGGATTGTTCCCACTGATTCCATCTCTTCACCTCCATCCTTGCCGCATCAACGTATGCCACGTCGTACTTCATGGGCTGAAATTCATAGTTCTTTTCCCTGGACGGGATTGCCTCGTCGAGCCCGCACATCTCGGAGGAAAAGGCGAATACACCCGGTTTGCCTCCTACAACGCCGGGCCTGAGCTTTTTACTGTCATGGACCATGAACAGGGTCCTGTCAGGAAGACAGCCGATGACGCAGTTCGGCCCGTCGATCGTGAGAAATCTCAGGCTGTGCTTGAGCTGACGCAGGAATGCACTGTCTGCATGGCGCACGAGTTCCTCGTCCTTGAGCGGGGTGATAATGTGCTTGTACGAGTCGATCCCCAGCCCCAGCCTGTTTACCGTGTAGTGAAGGATATGGGTAAACACCTCGGAGTCGGACTGATATCCCGTGTATCCCTCGTATCCCCTGGATTCCAGATATTCTCTTATCGGAGAAAACGCGGTGTTCTCGCCGTTGGTCATGCTGGCCACACCCTGAATGAAGAACGGGTGGCACGCATACAGGGTTATGGCATAGTTCGTGTTCTGCCTGCCCTGCGCCATGATGACCCTTGCCTTGAGACCCTTCCTGTCAAGACCCAGATAGTCTGCAATCTGCAGGGGATCACCGACCTCCTTGATCATGATCACATCGGGCCAGAAGGAAAATACCATCATGGAACCATCCTCTTCGCCCAGCCTTCTCAGGTCGATCCGTATCTTTACAAGCCTCTCTGCAATCTCGCTTTCGCTGAGCCCTTCCCAATCATACGGGTATTCATACACACGGATGAGATAGACGTCCCTTTTGGGCGTGCCTTCGGGCGGTTCTTTTGTAGGGCGGATGGAGAACTTGTATTTGGTGAGCAGACCCAGTTCCATCATGTAGCGGTCGAGCTTTTTTATACCCTCCTGCGAGAAGATCCCGGAGAGGATGGGCGATCCCTTGAACTGCTCCAGATCACCACCAAGGTCGGTCATAAACAGGCCCACACCGGAACCGTCATGTCCTTCCTTCATCACATTCAGGGCTCTGAGCGCCACCATTGGGGAAAGCGGCTCTTCGCTGGTTATGGCAAAAAGACGGCACACCTTTCTCATTCCTCCTTGTTTTGAACGTACCCTGATAAAAGCTATTTTTGTGCCAGAT
>JAFGTK010000048.1 GCA_016934135.1 Deltaproteobacteria bacterium
CCCAGCGCTGAAAATGTATATTCGCAGGTTATAGATGATCTCGTGAATTCACTCGCCAATGTTTTGTAAGCAAGTACCTGATTATTTTGCTTGACATGATGACCGTAATTGAACAATGTTAAATTTAACAGTGTTTATGGATGGGAGGGCAAGAATGGCTCAGGTTATCGTGCTTGGCGGTTCCGGTGCAGTCGGCAGTGTGGCAGTAAAGACCCTTGCTGCCCAGGATATGTTTTCATCCGTGCTCATCGGCGATATGAATATGGACAGGGCAAAGGATCTAATCAGGGAAATAGGGTCGGACAAGGTCTCGGCAGTGCCGATGGATGCAACAGATCCTGGAAGCATAAGGAACGCCATAGCAGGAACGGATATTGTTCTTAATTGCGTCGGTCCCTTTTATCTGACAGTGAAGACCATACTGGGAGCTGTAATAGACAGCAGGATCAATTATGTCGATATCTGTGACGATGTCGATGTCACCCTCGATATACTGGGGATGGATGAGGACGCTAAAAAGGCAGGGATAACCGCACTTATCGGCATGGGAAGCTCACCAGGCGCAACAAATCTGCTGGCAAGACTGGCCCACGATACACTCCTTGACGAGACCGAGTCCATAGACATCTTTCACACCCATGGCGGGGAGGCTGTAGAGGGTGAAGGCGTTATCGCTCATCGGTTTCACTGCATGTCAATCGACATCCCCATGTTTCTCGACGGAAAGCTTACTTATGTGAAGTATTTTGAGGAAGACGGTATAGCCTTGAGACAGACCTTTGACTTCCCGGTTGTGGGCAGAGATATTCCCCTTTATCCATATCCTCATCCCGAGCAGGTAACCCTGCCCAGGTACCTTAATGTGAAAAGAGTTACGAATAAGGGCTCAGTCCTTCCGAATGAATACTACAATCTTACCCGGGATCTCTGCGGGCTCGGTCTTTCAGGCACAGAGCCTCTCGATGTAAAGGGATCAAGGGTCATACCCTATGACTTTGCAGTGGCATTCATACTCCGGCAGCGGGAGCGTATACTGAGACAGACCGGTTTTGAAGGGCCGTGCGGATGCTGCAGCGTTGTTGCAAAGGGTAAAAAGGACGGTGTCTATCAGGAGTACCGTTTTCATATGGCTTCAAAGTCTCAGGCCCTGGGGGAAGGAACGGGCATACCCGCTGCAATGGGGGTAATTCTCATGCAGCAGGGCAAGATAGGCACCAAAGGGGTGCTTCCGCCCGAGGCATGTGTCGACCCCCTGGACTTTGTCAGCCTCATATCCAAAGTCATGAAGCTTGATGAAAAGAAAGAAGACGGAGATTCCTTCGGCGGGGTAATTGTGGAGAGCATTGATCATACAGGGGTGATCACAAAGCTCGATATTTAAGGGCCCGATCTGTCCAGACATACTAAGGCTGCCTGATGTGAAGAACGAAAAATATATCCTGGCTATTGACCACGGCACCTCGGGAATCAAGTCTTCCATTATCTCAACCAGAGGTGCATTGATGGGTTCTGATTTCTATCCCACCCCGATCTATTTCCTTGACGGGGGAGGGGCGGAGCAGGATCCGCAGGACTGGTGGGACGGTATAAGGGTTACTGCAAGAAACCTGACTGGCAGATCTGTAGTCGATCCCTGTGATATAATAGCTGTGTGCGTTTCAAGCACCTTTTCGTCAACAGTGTGTGTAGACAGACAAGGCAGTCCCCTCATGAACGCCCTTACCTGGATGGATTCCCGAGGAGCCCCCCATGTCAGAAGACTCATGAAGGGCTTCCCGAGCATTATGGGATACTCCATTGCCAGGATTCTAAAGTGGCTTCCGAAAACAGCCGGCGGCCCTACGCTGTCTGGCAAGGACGATATTGCACATGTCCTGCTGATAAAGAACGAGTATCCAAGGGTGTATGCAAAGGCCCACATGTTTCTGCCGAGCAAGGATTATCTTAATCTGCGCCTTACCGGAGAGTATGCAGCATCACACGATTCCATGCAGCTTTTCTGGCTTAGTGATATCAGAGACATAAACAATATTCACTATGATGAGGAACTGATCCGTATGGCAGGGATTGACCCGGACAAGCTTCCGCCAATGAAGAGGTCTATCGATATTCTTGGCACACTTACCCCTGCGGCTGCACGTGAACTTGGTCTTTCCCCTGATGTGAAAGTCGTGATGGGCTCCCCGGATCACCAGGCAGCCTGCATCGGTTCCGGGGCGGTCAGGGACTATGAAGGACATATTTACATAGGTACATCATCATGGGTCCAGTGCATCATTCCCTTCAAAAGGACCGATGTCTTTCATTCCATAGCATCGTTTCCCACAGCCATACCTGGCAGGTATCAGAGTGTGAATGAACAGGATATCGCAGGCGGCTGCCTGGATTTTCTCTTAGGCAACATCATGTACGGTACCCAGGGTGTCATTCAGGCGGACCCGCCTCAAGACGCCTTTGTGAAAATCGAAGAGATTGCGTGTACAGTGCCGCCTGGAAGCCATAACCTGATCTTTACCCCCTGGCTCAATGGAGAGAGAACCCCTGTGGATGATCAATGGCTTCGGGCCGGCCTCTACAATATCTCGAAGACAACGACCTTCAATCATATTGTTCGGGCCTTTTTGGAAGGGGTAGCCTACAACACCAGGTGGTCTCTGGGTTATGTGGAGAAGTTTATAGGCAGGAAGATGAATCCGCTCAACATCATAGGCGGGGGCGCACGCTTGAACCTGTGGTGTCAGATCTTTGCCGATGTACTGGGCAGGGAGATCCGGCAGGTAAAGGACCCTGTTGCGGCAAATGCACGAGGGGCAGCCTTCATAGCATCGGTGGCATTGGGCGAGATATCGTTTGATGATATTCCAGGCCTGGTTCAGTACACAAAAACCTATTATCCGTCCGAAGCGAATACACGGGTCTATGATAAACTTTTCGAAGAATTTAAAAAGATATACAAGAATAATCACTCCATGTTTGCCAGGCTGAACAGAAACAGCTAAGTTCTGTTTTCCTGTCACCGCTTTGTGGCCTTTTCACGGAATCTCTGTCTGTTCAATCAACCACATAATGGATTTGTTGTAGATAATATGGTAAAAGAAGCCCTTGGTTGGGGCAATCACATTAACTTTTCTGCCGAGAATGCCGAATCTGGCATAAGAAAACTATTGGAGCAGCAACAGGGAATGACCATCAAAATGAAATCGGATGAGGCATACGGATGGAAATCATCATCGCATTCAGACCGGTCTTTTCGTTCGGATACAGATATTGCAGAAAAAGCCCCTGAGTTCTTTTCAATTCTTGATTCTGTTCCCCATGCAGTTATTTGTGTGCACTCGAGGCTTATAATCTTTGCAAACAGGGAAGTGCCGGCGATTTTTGGATGGATGTCCGAGGATCTTATAGGCAGCGATGTAGGGGTGCTGTATCAGGGAAACATGAATCTGTTCGATCCGTATGAAGGGGATCCTTCGGCAGTGCACAGACAAGAACCTGTCACAGCTGAGATTGTATGCAACCACAAGAATGGACATGAGATCTTATGCGAGGTGAGTATTGCCTCTGCACAAGACAGCGTTCTCGAAGGCATGGTAATTGTATCGCATAAGGACATATCGAAATTAAAGCAGCTTCAGGAAGACTTCAGACTGACGGAAGAAAAATACCGCAAGCACATAGATGCAGTATCGGATGTGATCTGTTCTCTCGACGAAGATTTGAGGATAATCAGTATATCTTCGAGTGTTGAGCGGATTATCGGTTACAGCCCTGAGGAACTCATAGGCAAAAGATATCATGAAACAGGAATATTATGTGAGGACCATCTGGAAAAGGGCTTTGCCAATGTATCCCGGGTATTTTCCGGTGAAAGCACCAATGCCTCGCTGTACGAACTCGTAGCAAAAGACTCTACAAGAAGATTTGCCGAGATCAGCTCTTCGCCGATAATAAGAAACGGCATGGTTATACAGGCCCTGTGTGTAGCGAGGGATGTCACCGAGCGTATTATTGCCCAGGAGGCTCTCCAGGAAAGCGAAAAGAAGTACAGGGAATTCTTCGAAAATGTATCTGATTTTCTTTATGTGCATGACCTGGAAGGCAATTTTATAGAGACGAACATTGCCTCGAAGATAGTCACAGGCTACAGTGAGGAAGATCTGTCTGCAACGAATATCATGGATTTTGTTCCGCCCAAATATAAGCCGTTTTTTCCGGATTACCTTCAAAGAGTGAGAAAAAATGGGAAAGACGAGGGATTTGTAAGGCTCATAGCAAACGACGGCAGCGAACACATTATTGAATACAGGAACTCCCTGATTCATGATGGTAACGGCAATCCTGTTGCTGTCAGGGGATCGGCTCGCGACATAACCGAGTATATGCAGGACAAAAAGGCCCTTAAGGAGAGTGAGGAGAAATACCGTACCATCCTGGAGAATCTCGAAGATGGTTATTATGAGGTGGATCTGAAGGGCAACTTTACCTTTTTCAATGATTCCATGTGTGCGATCCTCGGTTATTCGCCGGATGAGCTGATGGGAGTAAACAACCGGGAATTCATGGACAGGAACAATGCTAAAAAGGTGTTCGAGACCTTCAGCCAGGTCTACCGGAGCGGACAATCTACAAAGGCCTTTGACTGGGAAGTTATAAGGAAGGATGGTGCTGTTCAAATCCTTGAAACATCGGTCACCCTGATCAGGGATTCGGCAGGGAACAGCACCGGGTTTCGGGGCATAGCACGTGACCTTACAGAACTGAGGCAGGCAGAGAGGCAAAGGAGTTCTCTGGAA
Organism: Deltaproteobacteria bacterium; assembly: GCA_016934135.1. GTDB lineage: Bacteria > Desulfobacterota > Desulfomonilia > UBA1062 > UBA1062 > DSAD01. Next base: position 4,794 of record JAFGTK010000048.1, read on the forward strand.
AAAAGACTTCATCAGGCCCAGAAGATGGAGGTCATAGGCACTCTTGCAGGCGGGGTTGCCCATGATCTCAATAATATTCTGAGCGCCCTGGTCAGCTATCCCGAACTCATCCTAATGGATCTTGATCAGGACAATCCAATGCGCAAACCCATTATCACGATCAAGCAGTCAGGAGAGAAGGCAGCCGCTATCGTTCAGGACCTGCTCACGCTTGCGCGCAGGGGTGTTTCCACTACCAAGGTGATCAGTATCAACTCGGTTATCTTAGACTACCTGAAATCTCCTGAATACGAAAAGCTTATATTGAAACAGGAAAATATAGAAATTAATATCGACTGTGATGATGATCTTCTGTGCGTGGTAGGCTCTCCTTTCCACTTGTCAAAAGTGATCATGAATCTTGTCATCAATGCTGCGGAGGCCATGCCGGAAGGCGGGTCCATACTTATATCAGCAAGGAATACATGCCTGAACGAGCCGATAAAGGGGTATGATCAGGTTAAACCGGGGAAATATGTCGTCTTGAAGGTGTCAGATACCGGTGCCGGTATCTCTGCTGATAACCGGGACAAGATATTCGAACCATTCTACACAAGGAAGATCATGGGCAGAAGCGGTACAGGGCTCGGGATGACAGTTGTATGGGGGACTGTTCAGGATCATAACGGCTATATCGATGTGTGCAGTGAGCAGGGAAAAGGAACCACCTTCTCCATCTATTTGCCTGCAACCTCAAGCAGGGTTGCCGATGGTCCGTCCCCGAGCATATATGACTACATGGGCAATGGGGAGAAGATCATTATCGTCGATGATGCGGAAATCCAGAGGGATATTGCTTCCAGGATTCTGAACAGGCTGGGATATAAGGTAATTGCCTTTTCGAGTGGGGAAGATGTGGTCGAATATATGAAAAGCAATTCTGCGGATCTCATCATACTGGATATGATTATGGATCCGGGCATGGACGGGCTGGATACCTATCGGCGGATCCTTGTTGATCATCCCGGACAGAAGGCAATCATTGCAAGCGGTTATTCCGAGACCGAACGTGTAAAAGAGGTTCAGAAGCTGGGGGCGGGTACATATATTAAAAAGCCGTACCTTTTAGAGACAATCGCTCAAGCGGTAAAAGAAGAATTGTCGAAGCTGCAGTAATTATTAATAACGTCAGTGTATACAACTAAAGACTGTGGTTACAGGGTGAAAATATTGTTTAATATTTGTTCAGTAAGAGATAGACTAAGACATACACAACCATAAGAGGAGGTAGTTAAATGGCTGGCTATCAGGAGAATTCAATGGCGGCAATCTTTCAGAACAGGGTTCAGGAGCTTGGCAGTAAACCCTGTGTCGCGTTTAAGAATGCCCAGGGTACCTATGTGGACATTTCATGGAATGAGATGAACGAGATGGTCAGGAATCTTGGCTATTATCTGATCTCAAAGGGGATCAAGAGCGGAGACAAGGTGGCGCTCTTTTCCCCGAACAGGTATGAGTGGTGGGTTGCAGATCTTGCGATCCTGTCTGTAGGTGCGGTGAATGTGCCGATCTATTCAACCAACTCAGCCGAGGAGGCCAGATATGTTATCGATAATTCCGATTCAGTGATGTGTTTTGCAGGTGAAAAGGAACACATGGACAAGGTCATCGAGGTCAGGCAAAAACTTCCCCAGGTTTCAGAGATTATCATTTTTGACGAAATGGAAGGCGCTGCCGCGAATGTGGTGAACCTTAAAAATGCCATGGAAGAGGGGAAAAAGGCCGGTAACAAAGAAGAATTTGAAAAAAGACTGACCTCCATAAAACCCTCCGATATGGCAACGATTATCTATACCTCCGGTACAACGGGAGATCCCAAAGGGGTCATGCTTTCCCATAACAATTTTATATCGAATGTCAATCAGCTCTATTCGGTCGATCCGGAACTGTTCAAAGAAGAACATACATTGCTGTCTTTCCTTCCGCTTTCACATTCGTTTGAAAGGACGGTCGGGTACTACTCTGCACTCAATGCCGGCAAGACGGTGGCCTTTGCCGAAGACTTCTCAAAGATCCTTCAGAACTTCCAGGAGGTCAGGCCGACCATGATAGTGAGTGTGCCGAGGCTCTATGAGAAGATCCATGCCGGTATCGTTGCGAAGGTCTCTGATGCGCCTCCTTTGAAAAGGCTGATCTTTAACTGGGCAATGTCGCTTGCCAGGAAGAATCTTCCCTATATTTGTAACGACACTCCGAAAAGCGGCTTTTTTGCATTTCAGTATAACCTTGCAGACAAGATCATATTCTCAAAGCTCAAGGCAGGTCTGGGTATGGACAGGCTTAGGTTTGCCCTTTCAGGCGGAGGCCCTCTTTCAAAAAGCGATGCAGAGTTCTTCCTCGGCATGGGCATAAAGGTGTGTGAAGGCTACGGCCTGAGCGAGACAACACCGGTAACACACGGCAACAGGCCTGATCATATAAAGCCCGGTACTGTAGGCGCTCCATTGAAGGATACGATTGTAAAGATAGGTGAAGGAGGGGAGGTTCTCATCAAAGGTCCCCAGGTAATGATGGGGTATTACAAGAATGAAGAGGCCACAAAAGAGGTCTTTACTGAAGATGGATTCTTCAGGACCGGTGATATCGGCGAGATAGATTCTGAAGGATATCTGAAGATAACCGGCCGGATCAAGGACCTTATAGTGACCTCCGGGGGAAAGAACATCTCTCCGCAGAACATAGAAAATTCGCTGAAGGCTTCCAACTATATCGAACAGGTGGCAATTATCGGAGATAACAGAAAATATCTATCAGCCCTGATTGTCCCGGCGTTTGCAGAGCTTGAAAACTGGGCAAAGAACACCGGTATTGCATTTGCCTCTCGGGAAGAGCTTATAAAAAATGCCGAGGTCATCAAGCTCTTTGAAGAAGAGATTGCTGAGCATATGAAAAACTATGCGCGGGTGGAGCAGATCCGGAAATTTAAACTGCTCAATGCTGAATGGTCTCAGGAGACAGATGAACTTACTCCAACGCTCAAGATCAAACGAAGGGTTATCAATTCAAAATATGCATCCGAGATTGCAGGGATGTATCCTGAGGATTGATAATCGG
>JAFGTK010000307.1 GCA_016934135.1 Deltaproteobacteria bacterium
GATAAGCCTTCTTAAGTCGATCCTTGTGCTTTATAAAAAGGGCACCGAACTTATTCAGGCCGGTATCTCGACAAAAGAGATAGCCTCATTGGATGTGGTTTCGGAGATGGTGAGGCTGAAATCGGAAGTGCCGAACAATGAGGCCGAAACAATAGATGAGTATGCTAAGAGGCTTTCATCAGGGCTCGATTCCCTGAAGGAGCTTATAATAGAGGTATAATGCATATGCCTGTAGAGATTGAGTATAAAACACTGTCACGGATCTCCGGCCCGTTGATCTTTGTAGAAGGTGTCAAGGGTGTCGGTCTTGGAGAGATAGTGGAGATTCGGGACGGTTCGTCCGATGTGCGGACCGGCCAGACGCTAGAGGTGGACGAAGACAGAGCAGTGGTCCAGGTCTTCGAAGGAACAGGCGGGCTGTCGATTCAAAATATGAAGATCTCATTTATAGGAAAGTCTCTTGAGATCCCGGTTGACCGCGACATGCTCGGCAGGGTTTTCAATGGGCTTGGAACCCCTGTTGATGATGCTCCCCAGGTGATTACTGATAATATGAAGAATGTGAACGGACTCCCGGTGAATCCGTGGAGCAGAGAATATCCAAGGGAGTTCATACAGACCGGTATATCCGCCATTGACGGGATGAATACCCTTATCCGCGGACAAAAGCTCCCGATATTCTCGGGCAGCGGTATGCCGCATAACCTTATTGCAGCCCAGATTGCAAGGCAGGCCACAATCCTTTCAGCCCATGAGGAATTTACCGTCATATTTGCCGCCATGGGTGTGAAATTCGATGTGGCAAGGTTTTTTATCGATTCCCTTGAGGAGTCCGGGGTTCTCACACATTCAGCCATATTCTTAAGCCTTGCAGACGCACCATCTATCGAGCGCCTTATTACACCGAGGGTGGCTCTTACACTTGCAGAATATCTCGCTTTTGATCAGGGCATGCATGTGCTTGTGATACTGACCGATATGACTAACTATTGCGAATCTCTCCGGGAACTTTCAAGTTCAAGGGGGGAGATCCCGTCAAGAAAAGGGTACCCCGGGTATCTGTACAGCGACCTTGCATCCATTTACGAGCGTGCAGGGAGATTAAAGGGTTGCAATGGATCCATTACACAGGTCCCCATACTAACCATGCCCAGCGATGATATTTCCCATCCGGTCCCGGACCTTACAGGCTATATCACAGAGGGACAGATAGTGCTGGAAAGAGAACTGTTCAATAAAGGCATCTATCCACCCATCGCCGGACTGCCTTCTCTCTCAAGGCTGATGAAGGACGGTATAGGGCAGGGCCATACCCGCAGTGACCATGCCCAGGTTGCCGCCCAGCTCTTTGCCGCATATGCAAAGGTTAAACGCATAAGGTCACTAGCGGCTATTGTCGGAGAAGAGGAACTCTCTGAACTGGACAAGACCTACATGAGATTCGGGTCGGCATTCGAGGAGGATTTTCTGAGCCAGAGCTATGAAGAAAACCGCTCGATCGAGCAGACTCTCGATATAGGCTGGGAAATGCTTTCATTGCTGCCCAGAGAGGAACTCTACCGAATATGTAAAGAGGATATACAGAAATACTACATATCTGCCAAGGAGACGCAGGAATGCCAAAGATAGAACTTCCTCCCACAAAATCATCGCTGAGAAAGATCAAGGAAGATCTTGCCTTTGCATATGAAGGATATGACCTGCTCAACCAGAAAAGGGAGATACTGGCAATAGAGATTGTCAAACATATCAGCGAGATAAAAAGAGTGGAGGCAAATCTTCTCAATGCACTGGATGAACTGTACAGGGCATATCGTTTATCAGCCGTAGATATGGGATCAGACGCGGTGACCATGAAGAGCTGTTGTGAAAAACGGGGTTATTTCTTTCATATCAGCACTACAAAGCTGTTAGGACTGAAACTTACCGGAATCAGGCTGTCATTGAAGAGGCCCAGGCTTACCTGCTCATTGAACCAGACATCAGCTACATATGATAAGGCGAAAAGGCAATCGAGAAAGGTGCTTTTGGAACTTGGTGAATACGCGACAATAACCAAGGCGATAGTCATGCTTTCAAGAGAGATGAAAAAGGTTCAACGGCGTGTGAATGCCCTTGAAAAGATATTCATACCCCAGCATGAGGAGGCGAAGAAATATATATCTGACAGGATCGAGGAGATGGAGAGGGAAGAGGTCTTTGTGAAAAAACTTATACGGCAGCGGGCATCCGATCGATAGGCTGTGACCTTAAGGTATTTATCAAAAGGGCATTGCTCTGGACAAGGGAGTATTGTATATTACGTGCAATATTAATCCAGTCGATTGAGAAGAAAGAGATAATACGAAAGAGGAGGAATGATGATCTATTCTAAGTTGGTACAACTCATCGAGGACAATGCAGAAGAACTGACGAGGCGACTTTGCAAGGACCTGCTCAGCAGAGAGGAAACAAAAAGCTATCGGAAACTCTCTGAGGACATTGCTGCAGAGCGGGTATTTGATGTATACAGCAAACTGGACAAATGGCTCAGCAAGGAAAAACACAAGAGTGGAGAAGTCCAGAAATACTATACCGAACTAGGCAAAAAAAGATATAAGGAAGGCATACCTCTGTGTGAGGTTGTCATGGCATTAATGCTCATAAAAAGGCATCTATGGCTGTACGTAAGGGAAAAACATTTCTTTGATTCCGCATATGAATGCAATCAGGCGCTCGAACTGAACAACAAGGTTGTTCTGTTCTTCGACAGGGCCATCTACTTCACCAGCATGGGTTATGAGGATGCAGCTCTCAAGGATAAAAAATAGGGGAGAATCGTCTTCTTTTATAATCTGCAGGCAATGAAAAGGATTCTTGAAGACTCTCAGGAGAGAGAAGGTGTTGAATAAATCTCTCCATGATTTCGGTTTATACAGAGATAGTTTTTTGTCTGTAAAAGGGGGTTAGATATGATATCTGAAAAGATGATTGCAATGATCAAAGATAATGCGGATGATCTTACCAAAAGACTCTGCAAGGACCTGCTCGGCAGGGAGGAAACAAAAAGCTATAGAAAGCTCAATGAAGAGCTTGTGTGCGAAAGGGTCTTTGATGTTTACAGCAGGCTTGATTCATGGCTCGCAAGGGACAAGAAAAAAGGGGAGATCCAGGACCATTATACAAAGTTAGGGAAGAAACGTTTTCAGGAAGGCATACCTCTTGTGGAAGTGGTTATGGCGCTCATGCTTATCAAGAGGCATCTGTGGCTGTTTGTGCTTGAAAAGCACTTTTTTGATTCTTCATATGAATTCCAGCAGGCCCTTGAATTCAATAACCGCGTTGTCCTGTTCTTTGACCGTGCAATATATTTCACTACCATGGGCTATGAAGAGGAGCTGAGAAAGATTGCACGAAAATCCGAGTCAGGGATCATATCCAAGCTGTTAGGCAAGGGTTGATATCATAGTCCAGTTATGAAGACATGCAGCCTTGCGATTACTTGCAGGGCTGCTTATTCCATATCAAATGCAACCCTGATCTTGAAAACCTTCCTTGTCGGAAGATCCAGAATATCAATGCCAAGTTCGTTCTCTATACTTGATATGATCTGAAGGCATCTATCCTCATCAGGTGCAATGATGGTGAACCAGCAATTAGGAGTGCCGGAACGCACATAATTGTGAGTAACCTCATCAAATGCATTTACAACAGAAGCAAAGACAGAGAGTTTTTCTTCAGGGACAGTAGCGGCACACAGTGTTGAATGCCATCCAATGCCCCTGGGATTGATCACTGCACCGATTCTGCGTATGATGCCCTTTTGGCGCAAGTTTACAATACGTTCGAGCGCTTCCAGTTCACTTATGCCCACAGTGTCGGCGATCTTTTTATACGGCCGCTCATCAAGGTCAAGAGACCTACTTACCAAAGAGAGTATTTTTTTGTCTGTTGCATCCATGTTCCTTAAACCCTATACCCCATACCCGGGTTCTCTATCTTTTTTTCGAAATTCGAAATTCGAAATGTTTTTCCCGGCACCTCTTCGCATTAAACCTCATACCCTGGTTTTTACCCAGTACTCCAATACTCCAGAGAGAATTGCAAGTTACAACGCCTTATACCTTATATCCTAAACCATATACCTTGTGCCTGATGCCTATTTATACCAGCATATAGGATCTACTTTCATGAAGTCGCCAAGCACCTCGTATGCCCTTGCCCTGCAGCCTCCGCAGGTGTCCTTATACAGGCAGGTCGAGCATTTTCCTTTCAGTGATGCAGTATCTCTTAAACGGATAAGCGTTGATGATTCAGACCATATCTCACTAAGGGGTTTATCCTTGATGTTCCCGCAGGGGATCTGGAGAAAACCGCAGGGCTGGACATCTCCGGTTGAAGAAACAAAACCGAAACCAGTGCCGGCAAGGCATCCTTTGGTTTTGACGTCATCACCTTTTTCAGCGAGAAGCCTGTAGAACTGCGGTGCGCATGTTGCCTTGCACTCGATCTCTGATTGTTTATAAACCTCGTAGAAGGTATCGAGCATATCTTTGTATTCCTTTATCGATGCCGCCTCCAGTGATTCTCCTCTGCCTGTGGGAACAAGAAAGAAGACATGCCAGGCAACAGCACCGAGCGACTTGATAAAGGCAGGGAAGGCTTTTGTCTGGGATACATTCATGGCTGCAATCGTTGTATTGATCTGAAACGGCACACCGTATTCCTTGAGTATTGAGATGCCTCTCAGGGCCATGCTGAATGCACCCCCCATCCCCCTGAAGGAATCGTGAACATCTTCGGTTACACCGTCAAGACTTACTGATACACGGGAAATACCGCAGTCTTTCATCTTTGCAGCGATATCAGGTGTTACGAGGGATCCATTGACAGCCATGGTCATACGTAATCCCAGGGAGGTGCCGTACTTTGCGATTTCGAAGACATCGTCTCGCAGCAGAGGCTCTCCCCCGGAAAGGATGACCATCTTTGTGCCCGATCTGCTTGCATTGTCAAGCAGGGCAAAGCCCTCCTGAGTAGAGAGCTCACCCGGAGGCACATCACTGGTTGCAGACGCACGGCAGTGGAGACAGTTCAGGTTGCATGATCTGGTGAGTTCCCACGCGAGGATGAAAGGCGCTTTCATGACAGTATTTCTGCGATCTCCCGGGCAAAGTAGGTAATGATCATATCGGCACCGGCCCTCTTTATCGAGGTGATGCTTTCCATTATGCAGGCTTCCTCTGCCAGCCATCCGCTGGCAGCTGCCGCCTTTATCATGGCATATTCTCCTGACACCTGATAAGCGCACAATGGTTCGTCGAATTCATCTGCAATGGCCCTTATTACATCGAGGTAAGGCAGCGCGGGCTTTACCATGATGATATCCGCCCCTTCCTCAATATCGAACCTGGCCTCTCTGAGTGCCTCGCGGACATTTGCCGGGTCCATCTGATAAGCCAGCCTGTTTCCGAATGCCGGGGCAGAACCCGCTGCCTCGCGGAACGGGCCGTAAAATGCCGATGCATATTTTACTGCATAACTCAGGATAGGAAGATTCTCGAAACCGCTTTCATCAAGGGCATCACGGATTATACCGACTCTGCCGTCCATCATGTCTGAAGGTGCGATCATATCGGAGCCTGCCTTTGCATGTGACAGGGCGACCTTGGCAAGTATCTCGATCGTATCGTCGTTCATAACATTGTTGTTTTCGTCAAGAATACCGCAATGGCCATGGTCGGTGTATTCGCAGAGACAGACATCGGTTATTACCATGAGTTCAGGAGCGGCATCCTTAATACTCCTGATGGCCTGCTGAACAACACCGTCTCTTTTATGTGCACCGGTTCCATAGCTGTCTTTCTTGGCAGGGATGCCGAAAAGAAGAACAGCAGGTATCCCTGCTTCGACCGTATCTTTTGCGACCTGTGTCAAGGCATCCGGGGAATACCGGTATTGACCTGGCATTGCAGCTATAGGCTCGCAGATGCCTTTGCCTTCCCTTACAAAAAGAGGGAATATCAGCTGTTCTGCCAGTACATGAGTTTCCCGCACCATCTTTCTGATTGTATTGTTACTCCGTAACCTGCGAGGTCTGTGTTCAGGAAACATGATAAACCTCCCTGTATGTACTCTGTTCCTAAAGCCTGGCGCCCAGCGCCTTTTCTTTATATATACAATGCAACCGGCTAAGGCACGGTAAAGAGCACCGGAACCAATCCGGATACATGAAGACGATCTATAGCAAGAAGGATCATATAGATCAGCGGGAACCAGGTCACGCTGAAGAAGGCCCGGCGGAACAGACGGGCATCGATACTGTAATACTGCTGTTCCTTGAATCCTTTGAAATTAGGGATGAACATGGGGGTCTTTGCCTTGTATTCTTCAAAGGTGTGGCCGTGAACCTCCAGCAGATGTTTTTCTTCTGCCCTGATAACAAATGGATAGTAGATCACGAAGAGAATCAGGATCAGTGCGAATACAACTACGTTCTTTGATACAAGGCCCACGCCGAAAGCCCCTATGAGGCTGAACAGGTACAGGGGATTTCTCACAAGGGAGTATGGGCCGTCTGTGATGAGGTCTTTTGTTTTATGGCCGCTGATATAGGCAAGTGCCCAGAGCCTGCCGAACGTGCAGACGAGAATCAGTACGAATGCTACAAGATCCACTGCGAGATGCATATAAATATTGGGACTCCAGGAGTAGCCGGAAAATAACAGCAGGAAGAGAAATGCCGCACCGAATACCCTTGTGAAGGCTATCCTGTATTCTTTTGATATGTAAAGAATCTTTTCCATACGTGGGGATAGTCTGTAAGATACCTTGGCCATCATGTCAAGGTTTTTGCGATGAATGCATCGTGTATTGACCTGAGCAGGCTGATTATACTAAGTATGATGATATCATTGGAAAAATCAGGAGATGATATGCATGTATATGTCGTTATAATGGCTGGGGGAAAAGGGGAGCGCTTGTGGCCTCTTTCAAAGGGGCACAGGCCGAAGCAGCTGCTGAGTCTCGGTTCTGACAAGAGTCTGCTCCGTGCTACATTCGACAGGACAGTTCAACTCACAAAGCCGGAATATGTATATGTCGTCACCAATGAACAGATTGCAGATACTGTAAGAAAACAGCTTCCTGAAGTGCCTGTCGATAATATTCTGGCAGAACCTGTAGGCCGTAATACAGCACCCTGTATCGCATATGCAGCTGCAAGCATCTCATTAAAGGATCCTGACGCTGTTATGGCAATATTTCCGTCTGATCAGCTAATCAGCAATGAAGATGAATTCTTCCGTGCTGTAAGATTCGGCATTGACTCATTAACGGAACATCCTGAACTCCTTATTACACTCGGGATGATTCCTGACCGTCCCGAAACAGGCTATGGATATATCGATCCCGGAGAAGTCGTTGTGCAGGATAAAGGCTTTGAACTTCACCTGGTCAACCGTTTTCATGAGAAACCGCAAATAAGCAAGGCTGTAGAGTACCTAGAACAGGGCTGTCTCTGGAATGCGGGGATGTTTCTCTGGAGGGTGGATACCATCCTTCATGAGTTCAAAGAACTTATGCCCGGGATGTATCATGATCTTACGGCACTGAGATCGTCGATGTTGGGAGGGAAAAGCGAGATCAGCACATTCTATGATCAGGTGGCACCCATTTCCATAGATTACGGCATTATGGAGAAGACCCGGCATGCCGCTACTATCCCTGCAGAATTCGGCTGGAATGATATCGGGTCATGGGATGCAGTAGGCAATATCCTTGCTGCAGATGATTCAGGTAATGTTATTTCAGGTGATGTGATCATGGAAGAATCTAAAAACAATGTAGTATTCTCGACACTTAAGAAGATAGTTGTCATCGGTGTAGAAGATCTTGTTGTGGTGGAAGGTGAGAGCGAGATACTGGTCTGTCCCAGAAACAGATCGCAGGAACTTTCTCTGGTCATGAAAAGGATGAAAACATAGCTGCCGGCGCAGGAGAGCATAGTTTTTATAAGAAAAACAGAGAAGTTCCCACAGGATATGGTCATTGTTTCTCTCATGCTGAATGGATTTGCTAAATTGTTATAGTTTAGTCCCTTAATAACCGATTATATACATGGTAGCCTGGAGACTATCCGGGTAGGAAAAATTATTTGCGGCAGGCTTGATATGAGAATAGAGATTCTTGGATGCAGTGGATCGGTTATGAAAGGCTTCAATACCACAAGCATCCTCGTAAACAGCAGTTTGCTCATTGATGCCGGTTCTGCATCTTCTGTCCTGAGTGAAGATTCGATAGTCAATATACGCAATATTCTCATTACCCATTCTCACATTGACCATATCAAGGAACTCCCCTTTATCGTGGATACACTGTTCTGCCGGAAGGCCAAAGGGGTAACCATCTGGGGGAGCGAGATGACCATCGATTCATTGAAACGCCATATATTCAATGGTCTTATCTGGCCTGAAATGGATGAACTCAATGTGGAAGAAGGCTTCCTTGAGCTGGCCCCCATTCCGCAGGATGGCTTTATAGACGGCAATATCAGGGTTCAGGCTTACCCTGTAGATCATATCGAAGGATCTGTATGTTATCTGATCACTGAAAACAACAGGAGTGTTCTTTTCAGTGGAGATGTAGGTTACGACAAGGGCCTGTTCGATCTTGTGCATTCTTTCGGAGACAAGCTGGCTGCCTTGTTCGTTGAAGTATCCTTTCCCGACAATATGGCGGGACTTGCCAGAGTATCTCACCACCTCACCCCGGAACTGCTTGCAAAAGGCCTCGACGGCATAGTATCATCTTCAACAAAGGTGATAGCCTATCATATCAAGCCCAAGTATCTTGATATGGTAGTTTCTCAATTGTCGCCAGGCATTGATCACATAAAGGGTGGGGAGGTGTTCGAGTTTTGAGCGAAGTTCTTGATGTAGCAAAGAAAGACGGCAGATGGACAGAATGCCCGTCTTGTTCGGAGATCATAATTACCCAGAAACTTCAGGAAAATCTATGGGTATGCTCTCACTGTGAATACCATTTCAGGCTCGGTGCCAAACAGCGTATCGCTCTTGTGTGCGACCAGGACAGTTTTAACGAGATATCCCTGAGCGAAACCGGTGCCGATGATCGAGGGCAAATCCCTGACGAGGCAATATATGGCGGTATGGCAGACATCAATGCCTGTAGATGCATTATCGGTGTCATGGACTTTTCCCATAAGGGTGGTACCATGGGTGTTCAGGTCGGCCAGTATATAATCCATCTCATGAAAATGGCCAGACAGGAAAGCCTGCCTCTTGTCCTTTTCTGCGCGTCCGGGGGAGTGCGTATACAGGAGGGGATCTGGGGGTTGTTCCAGATGCTTCGAACAACGCATGCCCGCAATGAAACACGAGATGTTCCCATGATTACCGTATTTACCGATCCCACAACCGGCGGGGTCAGCGCAAGCTTTTCGGCGCTGGCCGATGTTCTGCTTGCAGAACCGGGTTCCCGTATCGGTTTTGCAGGTCCCCGTGTGATTGAATCCACTCTTCAATGTACCCTGCCGTCTGACTTTCAGAATGCCGAAAAGCTTCTCTCAAACGGGTTTCTCGACAGAATCGTCCATCGTCATGACCTTCGGGATACCCTCTCGCTGATTCTGAGATGGTTCTAGGTGATATCGATCAGAACAGATGGTCCCTGGGGCTTGAAAGGGTAAGAAAGGCGCTGGACCGTCTTGGCCGTCCTGAACAGAAGTTCAGGCATGTCCTGGTTGCCGGAACAAACGGTAAAGGTTCCACCTGTATTTATCTCGAAAGGATACTCGCTGCAGCGGGATTCCGCACAGGCACTACACTCTCTCCTCATCTGAGGTTTTTCTCCGAACGTTTCAGGCTTGACAGCTGTAATGTGAATGAGCAGGAACTGACCAGAGTCCGCGCTCTGATAGGAGAGGATCTTGAAGACATCGGCCTTACCTACTTTGAATGGTGTGTGGTTCTGGCTGCGCAGATCTTCGCCGAACACAGGGTGGATATTGGAATATTCGAGATAGGCCTTGGAGGAAGGTTTGATGCCTCGAATGTCATGGATCCAGAAGTCTCCATTATAACCGAGATCTCTCTGGATCATACCGATTATCTGGGAGACAGCACCTCAAAGATTGCACTTGAAAAGGCTGCGATTGCCCGTCCGGGAAGACCTCTTTTCACCACTGCCACCAGTCAGGCACTCGAGGTCATTGAAGGGTATGCCCGTACGATCGGTGCCCGACTGCACGAGGTGCGGCAGCCAACAGGGCATGCAACAGGGATGCAGGGTGCTGAGCAGGATCTTAATGCAGCCCTGGCTGTTGAAGCAGGCATGGCCCTCGGTGCTAACATAAGTGAAAAACAGCTTGCATATGCCCTCAATACGGCATTTCTGCCTGGAAGGCTGGAGAGTATAGGCTGCAGGATTATTATGGATGTGGCGCATAATCCAGGTTCCATGCAGGTTCTGGTGAAATATCTTGAAAATATGGGCTTTAATGGGGTAGGGGTTTTCGGAGTGCTTGCTGACAAGGATTACTATACAATGATCCATCAGCTCCTGAACATATGCACACATATCCATATTGCTCCGGTATTGTCCGAGCGATCATGGGGGGATCATAACATGGCAAAGTTTGCTGATAACCCGCTCATCGAACGGTTTGCAACAATCAGCGAGGCATTTGCCGATGCCCTCACATCAGGAGAAGATATTGTTGTTGCCGGTTCATTCTACAGCGTGGGAGAGGTGAGAGAATCACTTATATGTACAGGATCGTAGCCGCATTCTTTGTACTGCTCATTATTTCATCACCGGTATGTGCAACCATACTGGATGTGGAGGCTGATACCATAACAAAGGCTGGAGACAGGATTCAGGCTGCCGGGAATGTTGTGGTGACAGGCAAAGGTACAGTGCTGAACGCCAATTATGTGGTCTATGACACTCTTACAGAGGATCTATGGGCTTCAGGTAACTGCCGGCTTGTCGAAGAAAAGGGCGAGATGAAGGCACAGACCATGTATTATAATGCCAGAAGGCAGGATATCCAGCTGGAAAACGGCTCGATATTTGTTTATTCAGAGCCCCTGATCATTTCAGGTGAATCCATAACCCGGTATGGTCAGGATTACTATGTTGGAGAGAATGTAGAGTACACCCCATGCCTGGGCAGTCCTCCGGCATGGTCTATGGGATCGTCGTCATTGGAGATACCTGTAGAAGGGTATGCTCAGGTATGGCATACACGCTTCATGATTCATCAGATGCCTGTGCTGTATATTCCATATCTTCTCTATCCTGCAAAGCTTGAAAGGCAGTCCGGTCTGCTTTTTCCTCAGATCAGCCATGGGTCTGATTACGGATATCGTTATGGAATACCTGCATATATAGTTCTGGGCCGTAGTGCGGACCTGACCATAACCCCCATGCAGCTTACAAAGAGAGGGCTGCTCATCACAAGCCAGTTCCGCTACCGTCTCGACTATGCGCAGTCAGGGGAGATCTATCTGGAAAGCCTTAGAGACAAGTATGGCGGAGAGGAAACCGAAGGGGGCATGCTTGAGACCGTTCCCGACAGAAGATGGTATCTTAAAGCAAAGCAGACAGGAGGGGCCCTTACCTGGGATATAAACCTGGTGAGCAATGAGGATTATTTTCGGGATATCGGGTCATTTTACGGTGATGAACAATACTTTAAAGCCACGTCCACCGAAGAAGACGAATCCGACAGCGAGGAGTTGATCTCACGCATGCAGTGGTATAAATCGGAAAACGGCTTCAGCGTGAGTCTGTCCGGGCAATGGAAGCAGGATCTGACGGTTGAAGGAGACGATCAGACCTTTCAGGAAGTGCCAAAACTGAAGGCCAGGATGAATCAGCGCGGTATCCCGTATACACCTCTCAAATACTCTTCCGAGGTCAGCACGACACGGGTGTATTCTCTGGACTGGATCGAGGCGATAAAGAACAATGCACTCTTTGAACTCTCACTGCCGCTGTCTGCCTATCCATATTTCACGCTCCGGCCGTATGTGGAGGAAAGCTATCGCGATACCTTTATTACCGATCGCAGAGATGTGTATGCAGATGGCAAATACCTCGAACACTGGCAGAAAAGGGGGGTGTCAGTCTCTACAGCACTCTACAGCCCGAGATCTGCCGGGGGCTGGTATCATCAGATTGCCCCGAATGTATCATGGGCATATAAATCGCGTATAGGGGGCAATTACGACAGCAGCGATTCCGCTGATATTTTCCCGAATCTCCTCTCAGGGGATGATTGGGTAAAGGCCTTCGATATGCAGCTGGCACTCGATAACTACATACGCGATGCATCCGGAAAGTCCATTCTCGATTTCAGTATAGGCCGGAAATACTCTTATATTACCAAGGAATGGGAGTACTTCGAGGCCAGGGTGAGGTTTAAGCCATATTCATGGTTCAGTGCAAAACATACCAACTCGTTCGGCAGACTGCCTTTAAGGGCATATGCCACACAGGAGCACTCAAGTGAACTCAAGCTGAGTGACGAACGAGGAGATGAGATCTATATCTCAGAAGAGTATAACAGGATCGATACAAAGTCGATTATTGTCGGGACAAAAATTGCCCTGATATGGAATTTTTCCGCCCGTTTTGAGACAGAACATGATTATATCTTACGAAGATACGATTATTCCAGACAGGGTCTCGTATTTGATTCCCAGTGCTGGAGTATTGATCTGTACCGTGAAGCCAGGCCTGCTGATGAGCTTGGGCCGAGAGAGACAACCATATATCTCAATGTGAACCTTCTGGGCCTTGGAGATGTTGTTCATACAAGCCAGACCAAAAGAGGAGATTTTGACATAGATGCCTTCGAGACAATGGGCAATTGATCTCATCAGGGATAAATGTATGCCGCACCATATCTTCCGCCATTCCATGGCAGTAAGAAAGGTTGCTGTGGTTATTGCGTGTCTGTTGAAAACAAAAAGACACGCAATAGATGTACGTCTTGTAGACAGAGCGGCAATGCTTCATGATATCTGCAAAATAGACTCCATCAGAAACGGGGGTGATCATGCCCTCATGGGAGAGAGATTGCTCAATGAATTCGGATATCCTGTTGTTGCGGATGTAATCGGACAGCATGTACGTTTGAAGTCTCTGCAGCTGAACGAGGCCATGATAGTCAATTATGCTGACAAGCGTGTTAAACACGACAGGGTTGTATCGCTATCCGAAAGATTTATAGACCTGATGAACCGCTATGGAACCGATGATGCCAGGCAGGAGAGGATCCTTCAGCATTACCGAGATATCGTCAAGGTTGAGGATATTATCCTGTCATCATGCAATATTGATGATCTTTGGCTGGATAATCTAAATCTGATACCTGGAGATTACCCTTTCTATTGTGGAGAGCGTCTCTTGAGAGAGAACAGCACGGTTGAAAACCATAATAAGGATATAGATCTTGAAAGGGTATATCAGGATGAGCCTGTTCTGATCGATGAATGAGACCTTTTTAGGAGTTGATTGAGCTACTGATCCGATGTCTTCGGAAACATCAAGGAAAAACCTTGTTATATATGAAAGATTTATGTCATTGGAGATATTTCCGCTCTGGTGAAGAATCTCGTTCTCCGATGTGACCACTGCAATACCTGTACATTCATTCAATGATGAGATGTTCTTTATAACAATGCGTGTGGGTTCGTCGATTGGTGCAATATCGTCGTCATTGATCTCTCCTTTCTCGAGTGCGAGACTCATTTCATCCGCTTTTCTCATGCCCTCGATAAGGAGATACTCCCAGTTCGTGTTTATTGTGGTCGTGGGTGCCTTTACCCCGCCTACAAACCTGAAACTGCCGCTAGACCATGAAAGGATGGTAAAGAGCGCTTCTTCGCCATCGATAGCACCGATCTGGGCATGTGTCATCTGTCCATCCTCGAAGTAGATACAGCCTTCTCTGTTGCCTTTTGTTACATACAGTGCCGTAGTAACCTGAGAAAGACAATTCATCTGGATAAGGTCAGGCAGTTGCAGACCTGTAATACTGCCGTTGAATCCCCTTGCTGTATCTTCTTTGAGCGCTTTGAGGATGAGTCCTCTCATCTGATCTATCTCAAACGGTTTTTCGATATAGAACAGGGATCCGCGCGCCTTTGCCTTTGCTTTGATCTCTGAAGATCCATACGCTGTCATAATGATGACCTTTGTTGCAGGATTGTCTTCCTTGATTTTCATCAATACATCAAGGCCGCTGATCCCTGGCAGACGTATATCGAGCACCACCAGGTCGAAACGGTCATCTTTCATAAGAGACAGTGCAGTCTCTCCGTCATTGGCAGTGGTTATCTCATAGGCCTCACGATCGTGTGAGAGTGATTTTGCAAGAGACCAGGTCAAGGTCTCTTCATCATCAACGATCAAAACCTGTTTGGACATATATTATTTACCCCCGAGCCTTTCCAATGCCATCATCAATGATGTTCTCAGGCGGAAGAATGATTCAATCAGGCTTTCAAATGCCTTCCCCCTGATTCTTGGGATCTCGGTCTCAAAATTGCCCATACTTAATTCTTCAAAGGATGAAATTATCTTCCGGATTGGTTTTATGGCAATAATGGAAATAAACAAGGCAATAAGGATTGTCAGAACCAGTCCTGCTGCACAAAAGACGATCAGTATGGTTGTTGTCGATCCAAAGTTGTTTTTTATCAGAGAGTCCTGTTCTGTCAGCAGGGTCTTTTCCCATGATACCGGTTTGAAACCCAGCAGGGATCTGTTGTTATTGACAGGCATGACTGCAACAAGATATGTATCGGAGTGTACCGTCACTGCGGTCTTTTCCTTTATTGCGTCCATTATCCCTTTTGCCTGATCCAGCAACTCGGGAAGTTTGTACATGATGAGCCCTGCATGGTCCTTATTAGTAGTGGATCTGATGACAAGGCTGTCATTATCCACAACCATGATTTCGGCCCATGAATCAGGAAGCGGGTTTTTCCCTAATGAACCAAGATCGATGGAATTCATAGACCAGGAAAGGATCTTAGTATTCTCAGTATAGAGCCTGTCCTGTAATACCTGAAGATTGATGTCCTGAACCTTCTTGAATTGTGTGTACACCAAAAGAGCCGAACATGTCAGCATTATGAATAAAGTGATGAATACTATAGAAAATAATTTTAATTTCATCTGGTTATCATCCTTCCGCATTCAACCAGTCAGTCATGGTATCCAGGAACTTGAGCGACATTCGCTCATCAGGGATCTTGCTGGAAAGTGTCTCTATAAGTGCCGCGCGCTGGCCTACATCATCTGCAAGGAGATCGAGATCCATGTCCTGTGCCGTTTCCCTGATAATGAACGGGGCAATGGGTCCAATAGCCCTGATAAGGTCATTACTCAGGGCCGAGATGAATGACGTCTCCGGAAGATCTATTGAGATGACCGCGGTCTCGCTCTCTGATACATCTGCATCTCGAAGCAGTTCGAGCTTGATGAGCGTGTAAAAGACCTTCATTGCATCAGAGACCCCAAGGCCTACATTCTGGGCAATATCCGCAATAGAGCGCTTTCCATTAATATTCGCCAGAACCTTCCATTGGATGGATTTAAGAGAGATGTCTTTTTCCTTGATATCGGGGTCCAGGGAATAGATTACCGAGCTTGACGGGATAAGCGATGTGATTCGGTCCATCTGCCTGATCCTGTTTGAAGCTTCGTTCAGGATATCATCCATGGATATATCCACTGTTATTATATCGGGTGCATCATCAACAAAGAACTGATATTCTCCCGAGGTCCATACCGTAAGTTCATAAATTGCCTTTGCACCCTGCAGAACACCGCACTGGGCATGGATTATCAGACCATCTCTGAAAAAGATGTTGCCTGTCTCGGCCCCATTATTCAGAAACAGTCTTCCGGAACGCTTCCCCAGAGAGAGTATCTTCATTATTTCCGGACAGCGGGTGTTGTCGAGTCCGCCACTTATCTCCTGGTTCATTTATCTGCTCTCCTTAGCCATGTTAGCTATTACAAGTTTGCCTGTCATACGCAGAAGGGCAAGGTTAACCCTTGTGCTTGACATGACCATCAGCATGGTTGTTCCGCTGACGAACATTGTTAATACCATGTCTTCCAGATAGATCTCAACAATATTACCAGGTCTGTTCTGAACAGGCACTATATTCTCGTAGAGCTGCATGATGCTTTTCTTTGCACCAGAAAACTTATGTTTCGAAGGGAGTTTTATCTGAATATTTTTGTCCCGGATAAAAGCATATCCATGAACACCGGATACTTTGAGAAGATCTTTTACTGTTCCTTTCATATTGCCTTTTCTATCGGCATGTATGGATGCTTTCTTAAGATATTGGATGATCAAATTGTTCATGCTTTTTCTTCCAGGGCCGATAAGTTTAATATCAATACAAAGGATGCAACAATGATAAACTATCTCAAACAGATCTTTCACTCAGTAGTGGACCAGATGCTCGGCAGAAATGTGCTTGATAAACAGTCCATGAAATCTATTGACTTCTCCGACATATTTGATAAGGATTTTGACAGAGTCATGGTTCCGGAATTCCTCAAAGACGATTTTAAAAGCTGTTTGTCCATGGATGAGTATAACAAGGATTTTCTTGATATTTTTCAGACATACGGAAAAAAAATGGTCCTCAATTATTCGCAGAAAGATGGTCATTTCCGAGTATAGCCCGACATATCGCAGGGTATCCTGCCTCTGCATATGCGGTTAATAATAGAACTGCTTTACGAAAATAAACCTCCAGGCATTAAACAGGTATTGCCGGCTTCATACAGATGATGCTTGTCTTGACATGGAATCTTACATATATGGTTACGATGCAGATTACTTTTTGAATGGGGAAGGGAATGGAAGAACAGATCAGAAATGTCATTAAACAGAATATCGAACTTCATGAAAATCTGTATGATATTACTAAAACGATAGCTGCAGCGGCAGAGATGATGAACCAGTGCATAACCGCCGGGGGCAAAATCATGTTTGCCGGAAACGGAGGTTCTGCCGCAGATGCCCAGCACCTTGCCGCTGAACTGGTAAACAGGTTTCTCAAGCAGCGTAAACCTCTGCCCGGTCTTGCCCTGTCAACCGACACGTCGATCATTACTGCAATCGGGAACGATTTTTCTTTTGACGATGTCTTTTCAAAGCAGGTACAGGCCCTGGGACGCAAGGGGGATATCCTGTTTGGTATATCCACAAGCGGCAATTCAGGCAATATCATCAAGGCGTTTGATGCAGCGCGTAATCTGACAATCTCAACCATTGCACTCATAGGCGCCGGCGGGAAGATAGCGGATTTGGCGGATTGTACCATTGCTGTTCCTTCATCGATCACCCCGCGGATTCAGGAAGCGCATATACTCATCGGTCACATACTGTGTGAGATTATCGAGAATGACCAATGCCCGGGCAATTGACTTTGACTGAAGGAAGGACTATAAATACTATAAATACCCGGGGGCGTAATGGGTTCGACGGGGGTAGTTGAGGTTCAAGGAGCATGCCGAGGTCTGCTACCTCGTAAAACAGGCAGAGACACGATAAGTGCCGACGATTATAATTACGCATTAGCCGCCTAATACCCGGCTACGTCCTGCATAAACCCGCCTATCGGTTTATGTAAGGGCGTCAAATGAAGGTAGGAAAACCCTGTAGCCAGACCCCTGGAC
>JAFGTK010000004.1 GCA_016934135.1 Deltaproteobacteria bacterium
CGGGACGACATGATTGTAGTAATTTTGCAATTGGCTCAAGTGAAATTGTTTATGAAGGCATGAAACCGGGCTGCCCAGGCTGCCCTGGATATTTCCGGTGGATATGGCAGGTGAACTGTTTTACAGGGAAGAGACAATTTAATGGAATATCTGGGTAAGAAACCGCTCATAGGAAGGGATGTCTTTATTGCACCAACTGCAATCGTCCTGGGGGATGTTGAGATCGGAGACGGGTCGAGTGTCTGGTACGGTGCTGTGATAAGGGGGGATCAGGCAAAGATCTCTATCGGAAAGAATACAAATATACAGGACAACGCTGTGCTTCATACAGACCTTACAAGTCCGCTGATTATTGGGGATAATGTAACGATAGGGCACACTGCCGTGGTTCACGGGTGCACCATTGAAGACGACTGCCTTATAGGGATCGGATCGATCGTTCTCAATGATGCCCTGGTAAAGGAAAGATCTGTTGTCGCTTCAGGATCTGTTGTCAAGGAAAGGCAGGTGGTGGGCCCCAGCCATCTCGTGGCAGGCTCTCCTGCTGTGGTGAAAAGGGAGCTTGCAGAAGAAGACGTGGAGAGAAACAGGGAAGTTGCAAGGACATACTGCGGCCTTGCAGAAAAACACAAGTCAAATCTCAAATCGTCATGAAAGGAGTCTGAACATTTCATTCGATTTCGACACAGAGGTGAACAGGCTCGGGACAGCCAGCCTCAAATGGGATAGATATAAGGGCAGGGATGTCATACCTTTGTGGGTTGCAGACATGGACTTTCGCTCTCCCCCTGCCGTGATCGAGGCGCTCAGGGCACGTGCGGATCATGGGGTGTTCGGCTACAGTGTTCCTCCTTCCGGGCTGGTTGATGCCGTTACAGACATGCTCATGCAGGAGTATGATTGGTCTGTCCAGCCTGAGTGGATCGTCTGGCTCCCCGGACTGGTGACCGGGATCAATGTGATGTGCCGTATGGCGGGACGTGAAGGCGATGAGGTGATAACCTCCACACCGGCCTATCCGCCTTTTCTGAGCGCCCCCGGGCTTTCAGATAGAAAACTTACCGATACACCCCTGATTGAGAAAAAAGGCCGGTATGTATTTGATTTCGACCATGTCGAGGCCTGTACAGGCCCAAAGACCAGGCTGTTTATCCTGTGCAACCCGCATAATCCGACAGGCAGGGTCTTTACCGGGGAAGAACTTGCAAGGCTGGCTGGTATCTGTGTGAAAAGAGACCTTATCCTGTGTTCGGACGAAATACACTGCGGTCTTGTACTGGACGTGGATAAGAAACACATACCTGTTGCAGCACTTTCAGATGATATTGCCGCGCGTACGGTTACGCTCATGGCTCCCAGCAAGACCTTCAATATCCCGGGATTGGACTGTTCATTTGCAGTTATTCCTGAAAAAAACTTAAGGAAGGCATTCCTCAAGGTCATGGAAGGGATCGTGCCTCATGTCAATATATTCGGATATACAGCTGCACTTGCAGCATACAGGGACTGCAGGGACTGGCATGAGGAGTTGCTCGATTACCTGCGCGAAAACCGCGATATTGTCTCACGCAGGGTTCAGGGCATGACCAGTCTCAGCATGAATCATGTCGAGGCGACATATCTTGCATGGATAAAAGTTGATGAGACAGGCCCTCATGATCCGGCCCGGTTTTTTGAAGAAGCAGGCGTGGGTCTTTCCGACGGGGCGTATTTCGGGAGCCCCGGGTTTGTAAGGCTCAATTTCGGCTGCCCCCGTTCTCTGCTGAACAAGGCCCTGACCAGGATGGAAAAGGCATTGCAGCATGCTGTTCCATAGATTTCATTATGGCGATCTCATAAAAAATATCTTGAGAAGTTGTATTTTCCGGTAAAATGTCCGATGAGGGCTTGAATGGGGGCACCTATTTCTGTTACATGAAACTACTTTAAAGCAACAGGAGATACATATGCTCACGCAAAAACATCTTGAACGCTATGCCGATGTTCTTTTATGGGGACTCAAGACAGCAAGATCAGGCAGGTTCAAGAAGGATGATGTAGTCCTTGTACGATATGACAGGCCTGCACTCATACTTGCCGAAGTGCTATATCCGAGACTTCTGGATATGGGGTTGAACCCGGTTCAGCGCATTTCCCTGAGCGAGCCCATGGAAAAGGCATTTTATGAGAAAACGAATCCCAGACAACTCGTATTCAGGACCCCCGGCGATCAGGAGCTTTTCAGCAGTCTGAACGGAAGCATATCCCTTAGAGCACCGAGTTCCATTACCCATCTGAGCAGCGTGGACCCATGCAGGATAGGGCAGGCTGCTGTTGCAAGAAAATACCTGAGCGATATCCTCGATGTCAGAGAGGCCGAAGGATTGTTCGGGTGGACTCTGTGCGTGTTTCCTACCGAAGAGCTTTCAAGGCATGCCAATCTTTCCATAGAGGAATACACCGATCAGATCATCAAAGCCTGCTTTCTCTATAAGAGAGATCCTGTATCTCACTGGCAGGAAATATATAAGAATGCAGGGTCTATAAAGCGGTGGCTGAACAGTATGAAGGTGAAGTTCTATCATGTTGAATCGAATACTATTGATATAGAGGTGTTTCCCGGAGAATGCAGGAAATGGATCGGCATATCCGGGCATAATATCCCGAGTTTCGAGCTGTTTCTTTCGCCGGACTGGAGAGGTACGAACGGCATATATTATGCGGATCAACCCACGTACAGAAGCGGCAATTATGCGCGCGGCATACGCCTGGAATTCCGCAACGGCTCAGTAGTCAGGGTGGATGCAGAGGTAGGCAGGGATTTTGTGAGGAAACAGCTTGCAATGGATGAGGGTGCGAATAAGCTCGGGGAATTCTCACTGACCGACAAAAGATTTTCAAAGATCAGCAAATTCATGGCAAATACCCTGTTTGATGAGAATTACGGTGGCAGCAGCGGGAATTGCCATGTGGCGCTTGGCGCATCCTATTCCGATACCTTTGATGGGAATCCGGCAGAACTTACAAAAGAGAAGAAGATCAGGCTCGGGTTCAATGACTCTGCCCTGCACTGGGATCTGGTGAATACGGAGAAAAAA
>JAFGTK010000308.1 GCA_016934135.1 Deltaproteobacteria bacterium
TTGGGCAGCCAGGTGGAGTGATCGTTGTTTATCTGCAGCCGTGTCGCACCGTATGCCATCAGGATCGTGATGA
Source organism: Deltaproteobacteria bacterium (assembly GCA_016934135.1). GTDB lineage: Bacteria > Desulfobacterota > Desulfomonilia > UBA1062 > UBA1062 > DSAD01. The sequence continues at coordinate 74 of JAFGTK010000308.1, forward strand.
TGCAGAACAGTACAAGCAGCATCCAGCGATACCTGATTATGGTGATGCTGAGTTTCTTCAAGAAATTATCCACAGACAATACTCTCCTTTTCAATAAGACTTAACATGCACACAACCAAATCAACGATTACAAAGAGGCGGCAGGTGAACCGGTTCCGATGTGAAGGCCTCTTGAGACGATGCAGCTGCAGTCAGAAAATACTACGAGCATACCGCCTCCGGGCATGAGCCCCCCAGATCACGTGACAAGACACATTATCTTGCCGCCACACGCAAAGATAGTACATTTCTTATGCCGGTAATTTCACAATATATCATGGTTTATCCTGCACAGGAAATATTAAATTACATCCTGAAGACAATTCCCGCGTTTTCTGCAGTGCTGTATAAAGGCGCCGGATAAGAAGGAGCAGTTGTTTTCCTGCAACGTCGGCAAGGAATTCATGAAGGTTTCGTTGCCATGAAAAATAAGGTTCTTCTCAGTGAAGCATACTTCTATAGGTTGCATTTTTATCACAGCCCTTTGTTCTTACCACGAAGGACGCGTTAAGCACGAAAAAAATCATAGGACAAAACACTTAATTCCCGTCCAAAGAACCTCGCGACGGAATTTACGCGTTAGCGTTTTATGAAATCCTTACGGATGAACTCCCTTCGTGCTCTTCGTGGTGTGATATCCCTCTGTATGCTCTTCAATCATCCGAGTATGTTTCCGTGTGAAGATCCATAAATAATTATTGGTTGAGCTTGTCAGCGTCCACGACACGGACCACTCTCAACCGCTCCAGCAGTGATCCGGAACTTGTGCCGCTTCCAGGGGAAAGATCTGTCACGACGACACGGTTGGTGACCCTGAGCCGTTCCCCATCTGAGTCTGGTTCCAGATATCCCCACATGTCATGGATGGCATAGGGCTCTCCTTCAAAAAAACCGAGGTAGAGCATAACATGCCCTCTCATCTGGAGAATGCTTATGCCTGCGAGGGCATGCTCAAAAAGAGCTGCAGACCGCTGCGGCGCCGGCATGTTCTCCTCAAAGAGCGCAGCCATCATGCCCACCTTTGCCTGCTGGGTGGAATTCCTCGGGAGATGAATGCCCACGGTTGCGAAGATTTCCTGAATGAAACGGGAACAGTCCTGTTCGCCGTACATGCCTCCCCATCCGTACGGCGCGTTCAGCATGGCGAATGCCTGGGTTATGATAGTACGCGGGGTGTAGGGCAGATACCCGTGGTGTAGGGCAGTCTCGGCCACAAAGCCGCCCATGAAGAGGCACGAACCGTCAGGGGAGCGCAAAGGCAGCAGTATTTCCACGACCCCTTTGCCGTTATCCGGCTTCGACACAAACCGGGTGCCCATTCTCACATAAGCGTGGTGCCTTCTCAGGTCCTCGTCCAGAAAAAGATCTGTTTTTGCCGGCAGCGTCACCACAAAAGGCTCGGCCCCGGTATAATGGATCAACTGCTCCCGCGAACACAAACCCACGTTCTGCGCCGGCAGCCACCCGGAACACAGCGGCGAATCTGCATAGAGCCATTTCTTGTCCGATGTCCAGTGGAGTATGGCCAGGGGCGTACCGATATCCAGTGCACTGTTCTGCAGCCTGTCGAAGGCGTGGTTCACCTTTCCCGCATACATGCCTGAATCCGTAGGCAGAATCCGCTGATTAGAATAGGCGGTGACAATACCGAAACAAACATTCACCTTTTCCGGGATGCCGGCAAGGTTCATATTGGAGGAGATCTTATCAAAGAAGCCCGCCTGCACCCTTTCGCCCTGTATGTCGAAACTGCGTCTGCCTGCCCACGATTCAAGCGTGGAGGAAAAGGTGTTCTTAAGCAGGCCGCCATTGTATGTTGCAGCGTACTGGCTGATATCCTTGATCTTCCCTGTTTCCCGGCGCACCGATGCATTGAATGATTCGATGGCATAGGCGGGAATGATTACTTCATCGGGTTCTTCAATCAGGCCTGTCCAGAACCCGGGGGTAGTCATCTTCGGCTGTGTGCCCTGAATCAACGATGGGGTAATGTAGTAGCGCTTTTCATGTGCGGCACATGCACCAAGGCACACCAGGAGAAAAAGGACAACACCCTGCTTCACTGCGCGGGACATCAATGACCGATTACACATACTAATCATCTGTTACCATGCTTCATCGGATAATTGCAAAGGCATCATAATCTTTTCGCAGCATTATTCCTATGATATGCAAAAGCAGCGGAGATTTCATCCGGTTCATGGCCCATGTCTCGGCAATGCGCTTGTTGAGAAAGGCCATGGTGGGGAACGAATGCTGGAGGAACAGGATATCGGTAATCCTGATACCCTTCTGTATGGCAAGCCCCCACTCATTGATCAGGGCAATCATGCCCTGATGCATTTCTCGACAAGATGGTCCGGAACATCTACGGGAATTGCATTTGCCTTTTTGCTTCCCTCCTGAAACCGGAAAACCTCGGGACAGATCTTCACACAGATGCCCATGGTCGTGCATTTCACCTGATCCACTTCCACCTTCATGATACCACCTCCCTGCTGTCTTTTCCCTGAATCACTCGATGCCGCCTGTAATCATGCCTCTTCCCTGCGCTTTTCTTCCAGTCTTATCTTTCTGCGTTCAGCGGCCTCTCTGTTCCTGCGTTTCCCTTCTTCTCCCGTAATAATAAGAGAGGGCACCTCTTTCGGCCTGCCCTTCTCATCGAGGGCCACGAGCGTAAGATATGCCGAGGCAATATGCCTTATCTCATCAGTGCCCATATCTTCCGCTTCCACCCGAACGCCGACCTCCATGGATGTCCTGCCCACCATATTGACAGAGCCCTTGAGCCTGAGAAGGTTCCCGATAAACACCGGCCCGTGGAAA
>JAFGTK010000309.1 GCA_016934135.1 Deltaproteobacteria bacterium
GTCCCGAGCGCATCGCCCATGCCGGCAACCAGAAGCCTCACCGGGGAGTTTGCGATGATCTTTGTGTCCACCAGAACGACATCGGGATTTCTGCGCAGAAGCAGCACACGCTTTATCCGACCCGTATCCTCACGGTATATGATGGACAGGGCGCTGCAGGGGGCATCCGTGGATGCCACTGTGGGTGCGATGATGACCGGGACGTTCATCTCATGAGCCACCGCCTTTGCCGTATCAAGTGTCTTGCCGCCGCCGAGGCCGACAATGACATCGCATGTCTGCTGCCCGGCTGATGCAGCCAGACGGGCGATCTCCTCATCCGAACATTCACGGCCGAATTTCTCCACGGCAACAGGCGCTGCATCTTCCAGCAAGGGGAGGATCTCCGGGAGGATCTTCTCAGAAACCGACGGGCTGCAGATTAACAAGCCCTTGCTGCCGTAGCGGGGGATCAGTTTCTTAAGCCGATGAATCGCTTCATAACCCTGTACATACCTGCCGGGGAATAATGTTGTTGTGATCATGTGCTGTCTCTCCTTTTTTCGTGTATCCGCAAATCAATGATGTTGTTTCCAGGTAGCAAAGTAGTGCCCTGATCCAAGTTATAATAACCATCCTGCCTTCAAAAACAATCTTTTCATGATTTCAGACGGGAACCCGCCTTCGAAAAAGATCCAGGCAGTTCTATCTCCCGGCAATGTCATAGATAAATTGCATCTTCTCGCAGTATGTCTTTTTCTCCGCGTAAGAAAAACGTCAGGGGCGGCCGTCATGTACGACGTCGATCACGGTGACCTCCGGGGGAGCAAGGAAACGCATGGGCGGGCCCCAGGTGCCTGTCCCCCTGCTGACATAGAGATGCGATCCCTTTGGCAGATCATACCATCCGCAATTGTGTTCAAAGAACATCTGCACGACAAGTGTGAAAGGAAATATCTGTCCCCTGTGGGTATGCCCGGAAAGTTGAAGGTCGTAAAGACCCAGCGAATTGTCACGGACAATGGGCAGATGCTTGAGCAGCAGGGTGAACCTGTCCTTCGGAAGACTAAGGAGCAGCTCCTCTTCAGGGGTCCCGGCGGAAAGTCCCAGGCGCTTGCCGGTGGGATCGTCAATGCCTGCAATATTGACGAGACCATACGCGGTAACCGCCTCTCCCCGCAGGACAATAAAACCAGCATTTCTCGTAATTTCCAATGCCTGCGAAAGCCCTGCATAAAATTCATGGTTCCCGGTAACGGCATACTTGCCGTATCTGGTCTGTATCGCTGAAAGTGACGCAGCCAACTCGGCAAGCCTGTCGATCTGCCCGTCCACAAGATCACCGGTGGATACGAGGATATCAGGATCCTCCTCGCGGATCATCCGGATGATTCTATCCAGCCTGTGTTTCCTGACAATGAGACCGAGATGAACATCCGAGATCTGGACAATCCTCAGTTTTCCGATGGCCGGGGGAATCTTAGATGAGGAGAGGGTGATTCTTTCGGTTCGAATATTGAGAGCCTCAAAGTATCCATACAGAGCAATGCATAAGGAAAGGACGAACGGAACAAGAACAGCGGCACGCACTGATAGCAGATAAGAGGCCATATCCCTGTGCAGCATCACAGAGGCAGCTGTTATCAGAAGCCGGTAGAGGTCTGTCAGAATCGAGATGGAGAAGTACAGGAACACAATACCCATCCAGGTATAGCCGATACAGGAGGCCAGTCGGGCCAAGAATTCAAAGCCGTGCCTTTCCAGTATCCGTACCAGGATCGGCGCACAGGTCATAATCATCATAAAGATGGCCAGAATCGTGCCCGCACCGGCGCTCAAGGTGAAGGCGTACCTGATCTTTATGAAGGCGTACAGGTGTACACCGCCATAGATACTTAAAAAAGTGAGCAGAAATAAGGCCATGAAGGTCTTGTCAATCCTTTCCTGATTTTCTTGCATGTTAACCCAATTGTCATATGTTTGGCAAGACAACAGGGTGGATCGAGGAAGTGGAGTACCTCTTTTAAATCCGCATCGTGCGAAATAGAATCGCGGCTGGATCTTCTCCCACAGAACAAGGCCATGTGCGGATATTTAGCACTATGAACTTATTCAAATGCAACATATGGGTTAACTTGCTGTTTTTATAGCGTAGTGATCAGGCAAGGTTACCCCCACAACACGACAGTCCTCCAGGAAAACCAGACCTGTCATAACCGACCAGGAATACAACCGAAGGTATTATCCGTCTCTCATCCCCTGGTCAAACCGGCGTATTCTCTTGTAACACCCCATTTATACCGGGCCGGACAGACAGACCATGATCTCCGATACGAGTTCTGCTGTTACGTTATTACCGTGTACTTCTCTGATGATCTTTTACTCCGGAATCTGTACCGGCGGTTCCCAGCCGATGAACACATAGGGTTTGATTTCCTGAAGCCTTTCGTTGTCCATTCCCTTGACGTTGAGAAGTTCTTCTACGGTGGCGAAGGGCCCGTTGGCATCTCTGTAGGATACAATGTTCGAGGCCAGTTGTCTGTCAACCTTGGGCAGTCTGTCGAGATCTTCTATTGTTGCAGTGTTGACGTCAAGACTCTGTGGCTGTGCACAGGCACCTATCCCCAGGGAAATACCTGCCGCCATGACAAAGAGAAACGTTGAAATCAGTATTTTCTTCATTTCTTCCCTCCATGAAAAGGATTTCCTCCTCCGGGCACACACGACATAACCCACTGCCATTCACCTCACTGATCCAAAGTGTCATGCAAATTTCCTCCAACAGCAAAAGCGTATACCTCTGTGCTCACGCCAAACGTTCTTTTGAGAAATGTCACACATAAAGGGGATCATTCTGATTGCACAATGAGAACAACGAATAATGAATACTGTCGAGAAAATAAGTGGAACTGAGTAAAAGTCAAGGGGTGCAAGGCTATTTCCTGCAAACCGCTTCAGCTGCGGTAAAAAAAGTGCCGGAGAAGGTTTATGATTTTCGCGCAACATGCCGAATAGACATAGTGTAAGGAGAATTCTCCTCAAGCCTTACCGGGCTTACACGAACGAGCATCGGTACCACATAAGTTTGAAATAATTCTCCTATTTGATGTTTTCAGGAGGGCACTTCAGTGCAGTGTAAAAGCCTGAATCAAGGCCGGAGTCATGAGGCGCAAGGGCTTCAGGAGGAGTTACAATATCTCAGGCGCACCCTCAAGGAGAGCGAGGAGCTGTGTCAGTCTCTCTTTGAGCGCTCGCTTGATATCATCTACGTACATGACACCAAAGGCAGGTTGATAGATGCAAACAAACTTGCCCTGAACCTGTTTGGTTATTCCAGGGAAGAATTAACCACCATCAATATATCATCGATCATCTGCCCTGAACACCTGAAACGGGCACGCAAAAACATCCGGGAATTGCTTGATACCGGCATTCAGAAGAAACCGGCGGTATACCGTGTGCTGTGTAAAGGCGGAGACAGCATCTGGCTGGAGACGAATACGTCAGTGCTCTGTCGGAATGGAAGGCCCTATGCTGTCCAGGGCACGGCCCGCGACATCACCGAGCGAAAGGAGGCTGAAGACAGGCTCCGCCGGAGTGAAGAACTCTACCGCGCCATTTTCGAAACCGCCGGGACCGCCATTATCATCATTGATGATGACACCACGATCCATCTTGCAAACACAAACTTCCAGCGGCTGTCCGGGTACAGCAGAGAAGAACTCGAAGGCAAAATGAGCTGGACCGAGTTCATAGCCCCCCAGGATCTTGAACTGATGAGAACATACCATAAACAGCGAAGAACCGACCCGTCTTCATCCCCACTGAAATATGAGTTTCACTTTGTCAACCGCTCAGGCGAAACAAGAAATATCCTCCTGAATGTCGACATGATCCCGGGAACCAGCCGCAGTGTGGCCTCCTGCATGGATATTACGGAACGCATCTGTGCTGAAAAGGCCCTTCGCAAAAGCGAACAGAGCTACAGAAACATCATCGAGACCATCCAGGAGGCGTACTA